>NC_016838.1:0-122799 GCF_000240185.1 Klebsiella pneumoniae subsp. pneumoniae HS11286
GTTCTCGTTTTAGTGATTGTTGACCGGAACCACGATAGCTTACTAGGCACACCTGTAATCGCAAATGCCTGTTTTACTTATCCACTTATCCACTGGTTAGATCCCAATAATAAGATCCCTATACAGATCCCCATATAGATCCAAAGAGATCCCCGATCGCCGCAGGCCGCGCCACGCCTGGGCTAAGGACTGATCCGTGTATGCTGTCAGCGGTAAACGATATGCTGTCAGCGGTACGGTATATGCTGCCAACGGTTTTGTGTATGCTATCAGCGGTAATTGACGTATGCTGTCAGCGGTTAGAACCAAAAGGTATCCACATGTCCACAAAAAATAAAAAAGAGAGTGAAATCAAAGAAATACCTGAGGATAACGAAATTCTTGAGGAAGATGCTCTCAATTTGTACACAGGTGACTTAGTTCCTAACAGCAACAATACGGTGCAGCCAATCGCTTTAATGCGCCTTGGCCTCTTTGTTCCAACGCTCAAGGGAACGAAGAATAGCTCTCGCAACAAGTCCAACATGATCGACGCATCCAGGGAGCTTGTCCAGCTTGAAGTCGCGCGGTCAGAGGGTTATTCAAACATTAAAATCACCGGTCCGCGGCTGGATATGGATCATGACTTCAAAACCTGGGTTGGTGTTGTTCGCTCTCTGGCTGAATACGGCGAGCCAACAGGGCGCGTAGAGCTGAGCATCACGAAGTTCGCCAAGTTCTGCGGCTACCCGTCCTCGCAGATCCGCAAGACCCTGCGAGACCGCCTGACAAACAGCCTGCTCAAGATCATGCGCACGACGTTGTCGTTCCAGCGCACTCATGAAGAGAAGAACGTCGACGACACCAACAAGATATCCCTGTTGATGGTTCACCTCATAAACAGCGTTGATTACAACGAGAAGAAAGACTCCATTGTCTTTTATGCTGAACCTAAGCTGTCTGAGCTCTATCGCTTTGACCACAAAGTTCTGCTGCAGTTGAAGGTCATCAACAAGCTCCCGCGCAAAGAGACGGCACAGGCGCTGTATACTTTCATCGAAAGTCTTCCTCCTAAGCCGGCACCGGTATCTCTTGCCCGGCTGCGCGCCAGGCTCAATCTGAGCACGCGCAACGTCAGCTCGCAAAACCAGACTATCAGGAACGGATTGAAGTCACTGCAAGAGCTGGGCTATCTCGAATATAGCGAGGTTAAGCGTGGCCGTTCTGTCTACATCCAGATCCACAGTCGTAACCCAAAACTGAAAGTCACATCGAGCAAACCCGAGAAGCCAGAGGCGCCTAAGCAGGCAGAAGAAGCGAAGGGTGAAATTGATGCGAAACAGAACCTCAAAAACAAAATTTCTGAGCTGTCGCAGAACCTGACGCCAGAGAATATCAAGCTGATCGAGATACTCACCAATAGCCTCAAGTTGCTTTGATACGCTGTCAGCGGTTCAACATATGCTGTCAGCGGTTCTTTTGTCTCAATGTATGCTGTCAGCGGTAAAAAGTATGCTGTCAGCGGTACATTTCCACTATCTGCGGTCTTTATAAATCGACATGGCTAACGTCTAAGAGCAACTGTTGCCCTATGAATGTATGCTGTCAGCGGTGAAAGATATGCTGTCAGCGGTAAAACGTATGCTGTGAACGGTACAAGGTATGCTGCCAGCGGTAATTCACTGGCAACGTATGCTGTGAGCGGTAATTCAGCACTGAATTAGATATCCTGAAAACGGGCGACGCAGTCGTTGATTTGCGCCAGGCCCGTGTAGATAACAATATGGCTTCCCCAGTGGTCACTAACCTGCTAACCCGCATGAATGCTAGGTTAGTGGTTACTAACAAATGTTATTCCGTCACACTTAAAACGCGCTGCAGAAACATCGGTTAGTGAATCTGCTTGAGCAAACCCCAAAGCGTTTGTGCTTTCGATGTGAGTTTCCCGGTTTCAGGATCAAACATGCGCCATTCCCGACGCTGGTGGATGATGTAACCGTCTTCACGTTCCAGACGCTCCAGCATGTCCGGTTTTCTGAAGCCTTTCGCTCTCCAGTAGCCGCTTGTTTTCTCAATCTCAAGACCAGTCATTGTGAGAGCCATTAACCAACCTCCTTACATCCGTCGAAAAAGAAACTTTGGTTTTTGCTATGAACGCCGTAGACGTCGTGGGATTTGTTGTAGATAAGCTTGTCCTCGCCAACGCCAACCAGTTTACCGTTGCGTTTAGCCAGATATGGAGATGAGAGAACCTCATCGCCGCGGACGACATAGAACTGATCTCCGCTATCAACGACCAGCGCGCCGAAGTCAGCTTTAGTAGGTCTGCTGATTTGATCATTTTTCACCTGCGATACGGTCATATCGCATTGGTAAATTCGGGTATCCGCCAGCAGAGAGAAGGATAGGGCGGCCAGCAGTAGCGTTATTTTTCTCATACCACTATCTCTGTGTAGACCTGTGCTGTAGAGGTGACGACCAGCACCAGTGCGAGCATGTTCACAGTGGTTCCGTTGACAGGAGACAGAGCTTTCTTGAGTGTCCCGATCATCAGGCAGTCCAACATAAACAGTATTGAAAAGATGAGTAACAGGATATCTATGTATATCTTCATAATAGGTAAATACTAACTTATCTATTTTGAGCTGTAAATGGCTCCGGAAGAGCGCTAAGGCCTGGAACTCCCTAAAGATGGCCAGTCCAGAGCCATTCACCATAAGCAGTGGCTAAGCATCACTTTCAGTACTGGCAGATATCCAAACTAATATTCTCATGTGTTTCTCCTTTGTGGTGTATGTACTTACTTATTATTCAGATCGAGATAAGGGGAGCAATCGTCCTGTTCAGGTGATGGCTCATCTATTAGAGCAATGACCTCGCGCAGCTGAGCGGCCCATTCAGGCTCAGGTAAGCCTTGGGCGATTTCTGCGTCGATAACATCGAGCGCGGCATTGGCCGCATCCCAGAGCCTCTTCACTTTGATTCTTCCTTCACCAGCCACCAGGCGTCTACGATGGCTACCTGGTAACTACGTGGCACTGTCACATTTGACGTTGGAATTGGGATTAATTTCATATTAGTAACCAAGTTGTTTTCTTATTGGTGATAATAAACAAAATATAAAGGCGTCCAATGGACGCCCTGTGATTACGCTTCTTCTGTTTCGGCTGAAGCAGACTCTTTAGCTCGACGTTCGTCGATCGCCTGTAGCGCCGCAATGATCTCCGGAAGGGGCTTATCACGATACATATCGACGATCTGCGATTTGGTGTACTTCTTGTCGCCAATCTCTACGCGGCCGCTGGCATTCTTTGGCAGGTATCCTTCTTCGAGCATGTGCTCAACCAGTGACTCGATAACGTCCAGACCGCGGGTCGGGTCGAAGTAGAATTTCCATGAGCATTTGCCGAATGGCGGTGCCACTTTGTTTTTGATGCACTCGGCGCCAACGTCCTGACCGATCTTATCTTTGCCATCCTTCATGACAGAAGCGCCAAGACGAATACGTACTGAGGCGTAGAACTTCGGAGAATCACCACCAGGGGAGGTGGTTGGATCGCCAAACATCACGCCGATTTTTGTACGAACCTGGTTAAGGAAAATAATGCAGGCATTGTACTTGCGCGCCCAGAGCGCCAGCGTCGGAAAGTTGGCGCTCGTAGCACGAGCCAGGGCCGTATTGTCGTTCATGTTTAGCTGATCTTTATCCTTCGCTGTACCTTCCGCCATTTTGTCGAACTTCTCGGCTTTGGAGTTTGGCACCATTGACGCAAGGGAGTCGGCTACGATGCAAATAGGGGCGTCTGCGGGGATCAGCTCTTCGTCCCGCACCAGTTTCAGGATGGTGCCGATCAGCTCAACCGATTCTTCGAACGTGTCCGGCTGCTTATAGACCCACTGGCCGTCATCCTCATCCGCATTCAGCCCGTTTGCCACCGCCAGACCAACGTCAAAGCTGTTTTCGTGGTCGAGGAATACAGCCAGACCCTCCTGTTTCTGAGCGGAGACCATGGCGGCCGTCGCCAGGAAGGTTTTACCAGCACTTGGCGGCCCAAAGATCTCAACGATACGTCCGCTTGGGAAACCGCCGTCATAGCGCCCGGAGATGGCTTTATTCAGCGGAGGGAAGCCGGAATCAATCCAGTGTGAAACCTTTTTGGATCTCGTCATTGCTGCCGATTTTCTTTTTTAATGCCATTGCCAGTGCTGATTTTCCTTTTGCCATTCTTAGGCTCCTTTTTGTCTCGTTGATGCGTTTGGAAGCGGCGGCTTCATCAAACTTTATTGCGTCGTGGTTGAGGTGTTTGGCCATACGAGAGAGGATCTTGACGACCTGTTCGCTAATCAGCCCGTACTCTCGCTCTGTCACGCTCATGCCGGCCGCGCCGAGAATGCGCGGTAGCGCAACAACGGCATGTTCTCCATGGAAGAAGACAATCTCCTTAGCCAGCATCGTAGGCGTGGTCGTATTGCCGTTGATGAGTGATTTCAACATCAGCAGTACCTCTCAAAAGGCAAAACGAACACGTCCAGATCTTCCAGGAATGACCGGAAGTTCAGCTCATGGCAGAGCAGTTCAAAGGCTTTCAAATCACGTGCGCCTTTTATCTTTTCGATTTCGCTGGGTGGGAACTTGGTATCGATGAGGTTCATCAGCGTCATGTTGCGCTTGAAGGCTTCCAGCATCCGGCAGCCGGTCTTCTCGTTGAAGGCATTTTTGGCCAGTTTGTTGAATGCCGTTTTGTATCGGCCTTTATTGATGACGATCGAGCCGTCGTTAATGCCGCGCACCATAGCGGCGACGCTTCCCCATTCGTGCAGCAGCTCCTTGGCGCCGCCGTCACCAATTCCGCCTACACCTTTGATGTTGTCGGAGGTATCCCCTTGCAGAGCTTTGGCTTCGAGGAAAGCACGAGGAGTAGGCAGGCCGATCAGCTCTGGGAACTGCTCAAAGTTCACCTGCTTGTGTTTGGCGTCTTCACGAAGGCTCACCCAGCTGACTTTTTCTCGAACCAGCTGCAGCCAGTCGCCGTCGCCGGTGAGCAGGTAGATATGATCGACCGTTGGTTGTGGCGCAAGACGACCAACCAGCATCCCCGCCAGGTCATCGGCCTCGGCGTCTTTGGCGATCAGCTGGTTGACGCCAAGGGCTGCCATCATTTTCAGGATGTAAGGCTTCTGGACTGCAAAGCCTTCTTTCATCCTCTTCATTTCCGGATCTTCATCGCGATTTGCTTTGTAATCCGGGTAATAGTCGCGACGCTTGTCGCTAAAGCCGTCCCACAGGATCATGGGGCGAGCGTGAAGAATGGAAGCATAGCGACGAACGTTTTTGACGAAGCCAAACACCGCCTGAACTTCCATTTCGCCGTTATGTAATTTGTCAGATTGCTGGTGGTAATAGCCCAGGCTGTTACCGTCCACAAAGAGATAATTCACCGGAAAACTCCTTCCAAAAAGTAAGGCGTCCGTAGACGCCTTAACAGTCATGGCCTGGGATTAAAGCGATTCTAATTCCGCCAGCAGATCGTCAAGACCTTCATCGTCATTAGAGGTGCTGGTCGCGGCCGCAGTGGTAGTGGCGGCAGCAGCTGATGCTTTAACTTCTTCCGGCTCTGGTACGAACTCAGCTTCTGCGGCACGTAAGATCTCTTCGTCTACCAGAGATGTTTTTGCTGGTTCCGGGGTAGAGGTCGTGGCTACAGCAGCTGCACCTTCCGTATGGCCAGTGATGGTGCCAAAACCTGGCAGCGTTGCTGCACTTGCAGCAGCTGGTGAGGAAATAGCAGCGGTGGTGGCGGCAGGTGCTGCAATACCAATGAGACGCCCCATGGTGCGAACGGTAGACAGCAGACGAGTTTCATCAGCCTGATTGGCGTAAGCGATCAGGTCATGCTGGGTCGACCACAGTTTTTCAGGGATATCGCCCTTGTAGACTTTACGTTTTGGGGATACGTCGTACTTGGTATCGCGACCGGAGCCGGTGCGTTTGATCAGGAACGCATAGCCTTCTTCTTTGCTTAACGGGTTGCCGATATCATCTGCGATATCCTCAGACATCACTTTGCAGATATCGTCGAACACAGTGGACGGGAGCTCAATCAGCTGGCATTTTTCCGCGTCGCCAAAGTCTTCACGAGCTGAAAGTACGCCATTGACCAGGTAGCGTGGAGTAGCGCGCATTTGACCGATACGCTCTTCCATTGCCTTGTTGCCTTTGTAGCGAGCGCGACCTTCCATCACCATCTCACACAGCTGGCACGCACGATTGTGGGTGTGCTGTTCGCAGATATAGGCAGTGGTAACTTCTTTGCCCTCCTCATTCTGATGCTTAACGTAGTGCATACCGAAAGTCTGGAAGAACACACCGTTCTGATCCTCCTTGTTGGGGAAGATGCGCAGATAGTTATTACCGTCTTTCAGACGGGTTAGGTCGACGTTGTTGCCTCGTTTGGAAGCAATATCGCCGCGGGTCTTGTTAAGCAGATCAAGTAATGACTTAGACATGTATTTCTCCTTGTTGTGATTATGGCCATGGGCGCTTTTCGCTTGGGGCATTCGCTTGTTCGTGGCTCTTAAAAGCGTACATAATAATAGATCAGTACTTACTTACTATCTATCAAAAATTATCGGGTGGGTGTGAAGCGTTCGGCACCCAGTCGTTCAATCTCTACGATGGCCATTTTCGAGGCCTGCACGATCATGTCTCTACGGTGAGAGAAGGCGGTGACAGCGTGCTTATAGATGTCAGCGATCAGACGTGCGTCATCCAGTTTTTGGCGCTTCGCAAGGTATTGTGGGCTTGTGCGAACCTTAGCTTCCAGTACTGATTCATTGAACTTTATTCCGTTCATACTCAAGTTCTTACGTTCAATGTCGTAAATTTTTGCCTCTATGGCATCGAGGGATAGTTTAGCATCTGCAACCTCTCGTTCCGCGCGCGCTAGTCTTGCGCCGTACTCCATCAACAGCCTCGGTTGCTGCCGCCAAACCTCTTCCAGATTGTCGCGATCGAACTCCAGATCGGTCATGATTTTTTCGTAAATTTCGGTGCTCATTTTGTTATGTATCCACTTACTAATTTATATCAATAGTACCATGAAGAAATCAGCTGGTGGAGCATGTGTCGTGAGGGTGTGGAGGGTGTGGAGGGTGCGGAGGGGCTTATAAATGGAGTATGCAAACAAAAAACCCGCCGTTTGGCGGGTTATATTTTGTGAATTTAGTTATTTCCCAATGACCCGGCCATTGCCGCGTATTTAATCTCATCTTCAGGGATTTCGGGGTGAAGCTTGATTTGCCGAATAACATAGGCAGGGACTTCGTCGCCCCAGAGCTTCGCCGCATCTTTGCAAATCTTATAAGCTAAATCTCTATGTTCAAAAGCATAGGCTTTACCATAGGCGTATTGTTGACAGCTGTGTACATATGCACCAAAGTCGCCATCCTTGTCTGGGAAGGCGCATCCGGAAAGTATTAGTGAGGTAGCGACGATGGCTATGCCTTTAATCGTGCGGGGCATTATTTTTTTCCTCAAAATTCAGGTTTCATCTGCTCAGGAAATTTCTTAGATGAAGCGTAATAGCTCCCAAGGGTATAAGCCTTTAACTGCTGTTCAGTGTCGACTCGACATGATGTGTTATAACAAGCACCGCTGATCATCCCATAAGCTGCAGCCTTTTGTTTAAGTCTGCCTTTGCTTCTTCGATGCTGTTCTTGCTCATTGTCACGACGCATCCTGAAACAATCGCTTGGGCCTTGCGGTCGTCCATGTTAAAAATCACCGTGTTGGCTTCTTTACTGTATCCATTATTCTTGTAAACATCGGCAGCGAACTCACGACATTCAGTGTAGTGCGGGCTTGTTTTGACCTCATCATAATTCGGTATCTTCATGCCAGCACAGCCAACCATTATGAAACTCATCCCCGTTATTAGCGTTTTTTTTTATCATATCCCTAACCCAAAGGCTCCGTTATGAGAGTGTGTAGTCCAGTTAAGTACCATTGTTGGTGCTACAAATATGTTCCCAAATTCACGAGAATAAACAAGAGCATCCCTTAAAAATGTGTGGCTTTATGTCTCAATTCTGTTAGAACGGGGTAAATTTTACACTGATTCCAAAGAATGCCCCGCCATAGGGCAGGGCATTCTTTATGCTACTTTTTTACCGAATATGTTTGATAGAGTGACTCTGGTCTGCCTCTTAAGCCGGTATTTTCTGACGTCGCCTATCTTGCTCACCTCCATGAACTCCTTGGCCACCTTCAGTACAAGACGGTCGCGGAACGTTTTAAATGAAGCCAGCTCTTCTTCTGGTTTGTCAGATTCATAAATCTCCAGCAGATATTGGCACGCCTTTGGATCTTGCGTTTTTAATGCCAGCGCACGCGCGCATTTCCGTAATCGACAAATAGGGTCGGCGCCATCCTGCTTTGCAAACGCCAATGCCAGATCGAGCGTGACAGGGCAGTCAATGATTTCCCAGAACTGGGATCGCAGAGTGGCTTCAATCGCCTTATCCTGAAACTCCTGTGGTATTGCTGTGAGCTCTTGTGCAATTTTATTCGCTGCGCTCATGTGTTTTCCTTTAGTCATTTGTTAATAGTCTCCGCTACCTCTGCCAGAATGGCTTCCAGCTTTTCTCCTTCCTCTGGACGGAAGTACAAAATATTCGGGTTAAATCCATAGAACACGGTCACGTCCAGGTCTGGCAGATATTCTTTGCGCCCAACAAGATCGGATGGCTTGCTCTTGTTATTGAACAGCGATGTCGCCCGGCTGCCGCACGTCAGCACGTAGGTTGGACGAACTAGATTTATCTCTTCCCGCATAAAGTCGATAAACTGGCCGATCTCATCTTTGGTGTAGTCTTTTTCCTTATCCTTTACCTTTTTACACACGCCAGTGACATACAAATCCCCCATACGCAGGTCACCAGAAACCAGCAACTTGGCTTTGAAGTCATCGTAGCCGTTCTCCATGAAGTAGCCGGTACGTGCATCATTGCCATTGGCGTTGTCGAGTATGACCATAATTTTTGGCTTAATGCCGATGCTTGGTCGTATCAACTCATCGCCCAGGCCCATTCTGCGGCCATGCGAGTCATCAGCACATTGACCTCTGCAGAGCGTTTTGGGTTCATTTCAAATGGGCGTGAAGCTTTCACCGCATCGATCACCAGATTGCCCATCAGCTCTGCCTGGTCGCGCAGACGTACCGGATCGATCGCCGGCATACTGCCAGGTTCAATAGAGGCGAATGCTCCAACCTTTTGCAGAGACTCACGTACTCGGCTGTTACAGGCTCTCTTCTCGACCGCTTCCTCAAATTGCGCCAGCGACTCGAACTTGCCACCAACTTTCTCACGCGCTCGCATAATGGCCTGGCACCCATTTTCAGAACATCCTTTAACCGCAGAGAACGGGGCGTAAAGTACCTGGCTGCCATCTTCGAGCGTGCGGATCTCGATGCGATTCGAGGACATATTAATGTCGGGTGGCAGTACGCGGATGCCATAGGTTAAGGCATCCTTTACCAGTCCCTGGTGCTTGTCCTCGCCAAGAATGGTGAGCGCTGCGGCGAAGAACTCTGCAGGGAAATGCGTTTTCAGCCACATGGATTGATAGCTGATCAACGAATACGCTACTGAGTGAGATTTGTTGAACTGATACGCACCGTTCTTCTCGAAGGCTTGCCAGATTTCACTGGCTTTTGTTTCAGATAACCCAGGATGTGACCCTGTCACGCTAACAACTGCCATCGGCAGCTTAACGCCGGCATCCAGCGCCTCTTCTACTGTCCGCAACTTGCCGTCTTCACATTTAAAATGTTCCGCGCGGTGTATGCGCTGCGCCGTGCCATCCTCCATAACGACGTCGATCCACCCAGCCTGAGCCTGAACGATGAATTTCTCGCCCATGCTCTTCATCTTCTCCATATCCTTCTTGCCGATCGCCTTACGCACACCATCAGCTTCGGCCATGGTAAAGCCTGCCAGCAGTCGCGTAGCGTTCATCGTCTGCTCCTGATAGAGAATGACGCCGTTTGTTTCAGCAGTCAGCTCGTCAAGTACCGGGTGAAGTGATTGCGGTGGCATGAAGCCCTTGGCCACAGCAACATAGTCGTCCAACATGCCTGACTGAATTGGACCTGGTCTGAAAAGCGCAGTTGTGGCCACAACGGTTTTGAAGCTCATTGGCTCGATACCACCACCCAGATCTTTGAGTAGCTTCCTCATGGGGCCGGACTCAAGCTGGAACACACCTTGCGTATACCCCGCGGCGAATCCATCAAGTACTTTGCGATCATCCAGTGGGATGGCATCGAGGTTGATGTCCTTACCGGTGCTCTCTTTGATGTAACGTTTTGCGCTATCCAGCAGATCGAGAGTGGCCAGGCCCAGAACGTCCAGTTTGATCAGCCCCATTGCCTCGCAGTATCGTTTATCGAATGCGATGCAACGCGCGTCTCCACGTCGCTCTACAGGGGTACGTTCCGTCAGAGGTACGCCAGCGACAATCATCCCTGCAGCATGGCGGCCGAAGCCACGCATCAGGTTTTGCAACTTGCTCGCCGCCTTAAATGCGTCCGGATGTTTGGTGGCGTACTTGTCCAGACTGGCCAGCTGCTCGCGCAGCTCCGACAGAGACAGACTGTCATCCTCCAGGGTCTTTAGCTCCTTGGAAACAGCCATATCCGCCGCATCAACTCCATAAATACGCGCTGTGTCGCGCAGTGCGGAAGCGGCGCCCAGATAAGTGAAGTTCGGAATGCCTGCAACATACTCTTCGCCATATCGGGCATTCAGATACTCGATCACCTCATGACGCCGCGCCTGGCTAAAGTCCAAATCCGCATCCGGCAAGTCGAGACGCTCAGGGTTAATGAAACGTTCGAACAGAAGACCATGACGGATTGGGTCAACGTTAGTAATGCCGATGCACCATGCCACCAGAGAGCCGGCGGATGAACCACGACCTGGCCCGACAGGAATACCAGTCTCGCGACTATGATTCATCAGATCGCG
Source organism: Klebsiella pneumoniae subsp. pneumoniae HS11286 (assembly GCF_000240185.1). Classification (NCBI taxonomy): domain Bacteria; kingdom Pseudomonadati; phylum Pseudomonadota; class Gammaproteobacteria; order Enterobacterales; family Enterobacteriaceae; genus Klebsiella; species Klebsiella pneumoniae. The sequence goes on from NC_016838.1 coordinate 11,008, forward strand.
AACCATCAGGAAATAACCGCAGAATCCCAGGCGAGTGAGCGTTTCCATTTCATACTTGAGGCGATCGACGTAAACGCGGTGCTCGGAAGCTGGTGGCGTGTAGCCAAATTCTTTGTTGCTGAGACGTTTTCGAAGCCCTGCGACAGCCAGTTTCATCAACGTTGCAGGCTCATCGTCTGCCATTTTTGGCAGCGCCGGCGCCATCTCGTGCCAGCGCCATTCGCACGCCTTAACGATGGAGTCTTGCGTTGTAGAAGCCATGGCGGCAGATACAGATACGCCCATTCGGACAGAAAACTCTTTCAGAGCCTGCAGCAGATGACGGCGACCATTTATTGCATTGTCGCGCTGGTGGGGGATACGCAGCCGGTGTGGCTGATCGACTTTGATATTGTTCATCACCATGTGGGCGATGTCTTTGATGTCAGCGTCATCAACCCCTTCGTAATAAGCTGGGTAAAACGCAACGGGCTCGATTTTCAGTGCGCTTGCCACTTTCATGGCTCGCACGTTGATCTGGTCATAGAATGGCGTAGGGTGCGGATAAACTACGCTGTAGAAATTCTCGCGTCCGCCGGCAGTAATCAGCGCGCTAATAATTTTAGCGAAGTCCGGGCGCTGGAATACGCTGCCGATATCCGAAGTCAGCAACAGTATATTGCCTTTAGCGTAAGTAGCCGCCAGCTGTTCGAGCGCCAGGCGTGGTACGAAGTAAAACTGCTCGCGTGTATTGGCTAAAGTCATTAGTTCGCAAATGTCGCGATAACCTTGCTCGTTTTTAATCAGTGCGGTGAAGCAGTAGTTACGTCCACGCTCCAATGATTCCATACATCCATTAGACTCTTTGGCCAGTTTAGCCCGGTACTCGTATGTTGGATCGTCGACAACATTCAGCTTAACACCACAGATCACCGCCATCTCATCGCCAGCTGCTCGCTGCAGGGGGATAACGCTGGCGATATTCATCGTGTCAGCAGAGATAACCGCGGTATAGCCAGCCTCCTTTGCTACCTTTACTGCGTGCTCTGCTTTCAGTGCTGATTCTCCCAGGGAAAAATCAGTCCTGACCATCAGTGCTTTCATGTGTTTTTACCTTCTGTTTTTTCTTAATTTTGTCGTTGGGGAAGACGACGAACTTCCCGTATATCGAAATCGCAACTCCTTTGGCTGCCTGGTGGCAGTCAGGCCTGTGAGCGCATGACAAACAGGCCGCGCCAGTTTCAGAAGCTGCGATAAGAGATCCAAAACAACCTTTACGCACGATTAACCGAAGATTTTCTGAACCACTTCACGCGCCGCTTGCGCAGAGGTGGAGGGGAGTTTATTGATGAATGACTTCTCGATGCCGGCTGCGAAATCACCTCGCATCATTCCGATTTTTGCGGACAGAAGTAGCTCACGCGGGCCGATTGGTTGGCTGATCAGGTGTTGCTCATACCCGTCTCGTACCAGATTGGCGAACTTAACCATTTTTTCGGCGTATTCACGGATGATTCCCGCTTCGACCAGCATGTTTACCTCAGCACCAGGCTTCATGTACTTGACGTGAGATACGATGCCAAAGCGAGAGAAGTTAGCCGCGTTCTGGATGTTCGTTCCTTGATAAAGCCCCGTTTCATCCCCTGAACCATTAGTGTTGCCTGTACCGATGAAGGCGAAGCGCTTATGCGGCGCCACGCGACGCCAGTCTGGTGTCGCTTCTTTGATTACGAGAGGTTCGCCTTCCAGAACTGGCTGGTAGATCCCCAGAATCTGCGGGAATGCAAAATCGTATTCGTCTGCCAGATACACCCAACCGTTCTTCATCGCCAGCGACAGAAGCCCTGGTTCAAAGTAGGTTGTGCCTTCTCGCGCCAGAATCTGGCCCGTAATATGGGCTTCCTCAGTTGATGCCGTATGCTGTGAGCGGATCACCGGGCGATTCAGGAGCGCGCAAAGCTGGGTTGGCAGGGAGGTTTTCCCCGTACCAGCATGACCCCATAGATAACCAGGAATGCCGATCTCCAGCATCATGAAGATGTCTTTAATCAGATCGAAGTCGCCGTATACATAGCCGGCTTTCACTTCTGGCACGAACTCCGGATATGGCGTGTTGATGTTGACCGTCACCTGAAGGGGTTTGCCTCGAGGCGTGCCAAGTTCCTTGATGGTCAGGCCAAGCAGCTCGTGAGCGGCGACAAGCTCAGTTTTGATTCGACTGTCCCTGCATAGCCGGGGTGGGAACTGATATCCGCGATTTTGCCGTCTGCTCCAGCCTTCTCAGAGCGTTTATTCTTTAACGCTTCAATGGCCTTTGGAGACAGCGTTGGTTCCCCGGGGAATGCTGTGGTGTACATTTTCACTACGTCATCCACACCAAGCCCTTTGGCTTCTTCCGGAATGCCTTCACAACGTCCCATCGAAATGTGGGATTTGAGGTGATGGAAGGATTTTTCCGCACCATTTGCAGGTGACGGCATCAGAGTGGGCGTCTTGTGGTAGCGCAGTCGCGGTCATGTGTTTTTCCTTACTTGTTGTCGTTTCTGGGCTCTATTCTATACGAATGTATCAGGCTTTATAGTAACTAGTTACTTATTTTATAGGGCACAAGATTTACTCTAAAATGATACGAGATAACTCACTGACAACTGACGTACCCAACTCTTCGACCTTATTCACCAGTGCATAGTTTTTGTAATACCGGCGCGGCGCGTCCGTAAGAATGCCAATGGCCAACAGGTTGATGTCACTTGTGTTTTCGATGTCATTCGTTACAGAGCGCAGATGGTTACTAAAGCCATCCCCCGCAGCGCATGGGGCGCCGTCGCTCTGCACAATCATGATCTTCTTGTCTTCCATACGCCCTGCAAACAGAGAAGCCAGCTGTGCGATGCTCTCGCCATCCACGTTGTTTAGCAGGGGGAAAGTCTCCGCCACACAGCCCATACGAGCACGTATCTCTGGTGAGTTCGCTTTCTCATGCCAGTTTTTAATAATCGGCAGCATAAGCGCTTCAAAGCGGCTAAACCCACGTTTCGACATAGTTGCTACATCCGGATTGCCATAAGTAGTGAAGCCGGTAATGACGTTCGGAACGTGGATACGATCTAGGGCGTCAGCCAGTGTGTATGCGGATGCCAGCGCGAGCTCGATTTTTCGGCCGCCCATTGAACCTGACAAATCGATGACCTGTTGAACGCACGCGTTCACGGCCTTGTGGTCTTCTTTTCTCCGGAATACCCGATCGTCATTCATCGACAGTCGGTAAAGACTCGCCCCATGTACGCGTCCACGACGCTGGCCAGGGATGAACTGAACACGGTTACGACTGGCGATCGCGCGCTCCAGGTCTTTGGCCAAGGTAGATGACACCGAGGAAGACAGATGTCTCTCCACCTTCATCTCAAACAGTTTTCTGCCCTCTGGAACAATGCGGTAGCGATCTACGGGCGAATACATAGGGATTGCGCCAAAAGCTTTTCTGGCGCGCTTAATATGCTCTTCTGCCTCGTCAATTGGCCCCAGGAAGTCGTAGGAGCGATTGTATGGCCGGTAATCAGATAGTGACGCGCTGGCTAGCTCCGACTTGATCGCCGACGCCAGCGCATCTTCGGTTGAAGAACCTATCTCTTCATCGACGTTTTCTAATGCCTTGAGAGCATCATCAAGAGACATATCGTCAGCGTGTGGGGCAAAGCCGGCATCGCTTTCATCCGAGGTGTCACGATCCCCTTCATCCTTCTCCTCGCCACCGTCTTTGTCAGCCTTGCCTTCACCTTCACCGTCCTCGACAGCTTCGCTATCATCAGAGGAGCTGCCGGGCCTGTCCTTAGCGCTATCATTCGTGGACGGACTGTAATCCCCTTCATCATCCACTTCTTCCCCTGCATCTGAGCCCAGAGATGTAACAGGATCATCAGCTGTCGTTTCTTCGCTGTCAGGCAAGTCGTCAACATTTTCATGGCCTAAATCGCCATCTTCAGGTTTACTTTCTGTATCATTTATCACTTTATCATTGTTAGGTATGTACTTACTTATCGATTTGTCTGATTTTTCATCATCTTCATCGTCAGAGCTAAACTCATCAGGAGTGCTATCGAGCCCCTCTTCGTCACAAACCTCAGTATCGTCTCCAGCAGCCGGCTCATCTGAACTGTCTTCTTCTGGTTCGGTCTTTTTGGTTAAAGAGGACTCACGTTCAGGTAACGGGCCTTCTGGCATCTCAGTCATTTCACGAAGGATCTTAGCCATTGCTGCTGCAACCTTGACGCAATCCTCAGTGCTATCCATACGACGGACAGCTTCATCGACGCCAAACTCTTTCAGAACGGCAATAGGTTTATCGATGAGGTGCCAGTGCTCCTCCATGAAATCAGCAAAAGTTGGTTGGCCATCCCACGCCCGTAGAACCGGACAGAGGAAGAACTTTAGAAACAACTCGCGTTGATCCCCGCGGCACATCGCCACCGCCTTTTTAACATGGGGATTAAAATATTTGTCAATCATTAGGTTACGTGTGGACAATAGGTTCCGCCGGCTGCCGGTGAACACTTCACTCATGCGACGTTCTATGTAGACGTCTTCCAGGGCGTTCCAGAGTCCGAATGCCTTTGTGTTGCGCATTTTCTTGACGACTTTTTCGTCTGTGAAAAGGAGATGGCCAACCTCGTGATCAAGGAATCCACGTATGGCATTCATAAGCGCAGGGCTTGCGTCATCTGGTATGGATGGGATGTTAACCATGACTGGCTCACCCTTTTTATTGTAGCGAACGTATGCTGTGTCTCCGCATTCAGCTACAGGAATATTCTTGCCCGAAAGAAGACCAACGACGCGTTTTACGGAATCGCGGAAGTCCTGTACCTCTTTGAGTACAGTTTTGCTGGGTTTGGTTGCCATGTGCTTTCCTTATCGAGTAAACAAATTGTTTTCAGATATAAGAAAATAACACTGCGCGAACAGGGGAGGAAGCAATTCGCGCAGGGGATCAATGAGTTATAGGCGGGTTATAAATTTTAGTTGATTCGAACCGCGAAAGAGAGGTCGCCAGTATTGATCAGCGTGAAAGAGCCATTTTCCAGGGAGAACCGGAAAACAGTAGCGTCGCGCGCTCTAACGTTTACCTGGTGATTTGGTAACTCAGATAGTACTTCTGCAGCCTCCAGGTGTGTCAGCGCGAAAACATTGCCTACATTCAGAGCAAGTAAATTAGATGACAATTTTTCCATTAATAGCATCCTAATCAACAGGTTTCATTTGGAGGTGATGGTACTACCTATTGATATAAAAGTTAATAAAAATGTATCGTAATGTCTTAAACAAAAACAATCAAAAAAATCAACAGAAGTACCGGATTTTACTAATTTATCCCTTATTTCGCGTGATTTATGTGCGATAATTGCCTACAAATAGCCGGATGTAAGACTTTACAATAACAACCGTTGCTGTAATATCGGTAAGTACTTACCATACAATAAGATCACACGAGGATAGTAACTACAATGACAATGGCCGATGAGAAGACCGCTCGTTACGTCGCCTACATCGATTCTTTAATCACTGTTTCGCCGAAAAGTCAGTCGGCGATCTCCCGTGAGATTGGTTACAAGAATCCCAACATTTTGTCCCTGATAAAAAAGGGAAGAATTCCGCTGCCGGTAGAGAAAGTGCTACCACTGGCAGAAGCACTGAATGCAGACCCAGTACGTCTCATGATGATGGTTCTTGAAGACCGTCAGCCTGAGCTGGCAGATTTTTTACGAGACCAGGGCATCGCGCCGCTGACTCCGGAAGAACGTGAGGTTCTCGCAGCTTTCCGCAACCGCTTTCCGGCTCAAACTGATGGTGTTGAGCAGGTTGTGGAAGCAATTAAAAAGCTATGAGAAGTTTACTCTGATCAGCTCGGTGGATAGGCGATCTCCCTTCATTTTGTGGTCAATTTCTTCTAAATCTGGTTGCTCAACAATCGACGAGATGTACGATGAGAAGCTCTCAAGGGCTTCTCGCATCTGATCCATGTAGTCATATCGGTCGTATACACGGTCGATACCTTCCAGACTATGATTCATGATCTTACGTGATACTTCCTGTGAAATATTAAGGGCTGGAAAGTAGCTGCGTGCCGTTCTACGCAGATCACGTGGGGTAAACGACTCCACTTCCCCAAGCTCTGGTCGCTCTAGAATCCGCCTCAACGCCTGGGCTATTGCAACCTTTGACATTGGCGTATCAGCTTTTTCTTTTTTGTTCGACGGGACGAGCCACTGGCTGCCGGCGCCATAAGCAATCAATTCTTCTACGCACTTCCGCATCAGTGAGCTCATCGGAAGGGTGTGCGACCGGGCCGATTTGTTGCGAGATCCTTGATTCCATACATTTAGCTTAAGGTCGAACTCGCTTACTCTGGCCCGCAGCACTTCATCTGGACGTCTGGCAGCTACGAGGCAAAGCCTTGCCGCCCATTTCGTGCCTGGACATACGTCGAAATAGTCCCAGACATTCCAGAATACCCAAACCTCAGCGTCCGTCAGGCATCGTTCCCGCGGGGCCGTCTTCGCGCCGCCGGCAACTTTGTTCAGCGACATATCATTCAGTGGCGATGTTTCGATAATCCCCTGGAAGGCACACCATCCCAGGAACTGCTTCATGATGGAAAAAACACGGCGACCCATCACGATCTTCCCTTCAAGGATCAGCGGGTTGACCAGCTGATTCACCATTATTCTATTCAGGTTACTTACTTTTTCCTGAGCGATATGCGGGAGAACATGTATCAAAACACAATGGACAGCTATCTCTGGCCGGCGGCGAGTTATCAATAATGATAAGCGAGTGAATAACATGAATGCGTCGGCGAAAGTCAGATCGGCACCCTGCATCGAGACCGACCTGGCATCCATCTGCGTTGCCCGATCCAGATAGGTGATCGCTTCCTGTGACGTGTTTTCCGCTGCGCGTGCTCTGTCAAACGTGTTTTTCATAATCTGGCCACTGTATGACGCTTTTTATGTCGCGGTAGGGATACCCGTTACCGGATACCCCCCGCACAGATCCCGGCGTGCGCGATTTACGCACCGGGCTCCTGCCTCGGGTGTCTGGCGGTGAACCGCTCCACAGGCCATGGATGAAGAACCCGAACCCTTGGTAGCCATGCGGCTGCCAGTTTGTTTGCTTTCGTCCAGGTCGTATCATCCTTCTGGCTCCTGCGCCTGAGCGCCCGGCGCCAGAGGTTTGTTACGTGTGTCCTGAACTTCTGCATGGTGGGGAAGTTGCCCGGTACCGAGTGATAGTTCAGGTATCCCTGAACCACTCTCCTGAGCCATTTTCCCTGTTCGGGGATTGAGTAATGCCAGCGCCTTCGCAGACCGTCTTTGATGGCTTTCAGAGTTGCCGTCATCCGATCCCGGCGGGTCTTTCGTATCAGCATGAACCTGCCGTTGCGATCTTTCCCGCTGATGTGCGTGAACCCGAGGAAGTTGAACGTTTCTGGTTTGCCTTTTCCCCTGATGGCACGGTTTTCGGCAGCGAAGCGGCCGAACTCCATCAGACGGGTTTTCTCCGGGTGAACCGTGAGTCCGAACTCCCTCAGTCTGCGCTGCATGGCTATACGGAAGCGCCGGGCATCGTATCGTTTGTCGAACCCGATGACGATGTCATCGGCGTATCTGACCATTACCACATTGCCTGTGGCATAGCGACGTCGCCACTGATGCGCCCACAGATCGAAGACGTAGTGGAGGTATATGTTTGCCAGCAGCGGTGAGATGACCGCACCCTGTGGGGTGCCTTCCTCCGTTGCTCGCCATTGACCCTCCTCCGACGTCCCGGCTGTGAGCCACTTACGTATGAGCCTGATTACCCTCCGGTCGCCGATCCGATGCTCTGTGAACCTGATCAGCCATTCGTGGCTCACCCTGTCGAAGAACTGACTGATGTCGGCATCCAGTACCCAGTTTACGTTAGTGCGTACCAGCCCTGTGGCCAGTGCGTCCAGTGCATCGTGCTGGCTTCGCCCGGGTCTGAACCCGTATGAGAACCCCATAAAGTCGTTTTCATAGACTGCGTTCAGGATTTTCACCAGCGCATACTGGACGATCTTGTCCTCCAGCGAGGCGATGCCGAGCGGGCGTTGTTTTCCATCCGCTTTTGGGATGTAGTGACGCCTGCCGGGCTGCGCCCTGTAGCTGCCCTGATGTAGCCTCCGGTGCAGATCTGTTATGTTGTTCTTCATGTTTCCGGCGTAGTCCATCCACCTGATGCCATCCACTCCGGCGGCCGCTTTCCTGCTCAGGGAGAGGAATGCGGCTTCCAGTGCTTCGACTGTCAGCAGGTGGAACAATGCTGTAAACCGTTCTTTCTTCCGCTGCTTCGCAGCTTCCCGCACGCGTGACAGCCTCTGTGACATGCTTTCCCGGCTCTGTGTCCGGCGCATGTGTGGCTGTTCCGCGTTCCCCTTGGCCCCGCTCCTTCGCTCCACTGACTCCGCTCCTTTCGGGTTGTTCGCCTGCTTCGCCGCTACTATGAGCGAGTCCGACTTCTCCTCTCCGTACATCACCGGCTATGACTCCTCGTCTTCCCGGTGCGGGCCATCTCCGACACTGGCAGATGGTCAGAGGGGAGATCTCCCGGTTCCCGCGTAGAGATCGTATTGACATGCCAGGGTCTCAGACCCCGCCGGGTCCATGTGGCACTCGCAGTATCGCACCCTATGATGTTGCCTTCCGTTAACAGTACAACGTCGGCACCCGGTAATTTAATATACATTTCGTGGCTCAATGGCTGGCCTGTCAACACCCCTGTCAACGCTTCGCCCCATACCTCGCGGTATGCAACGCATGACTCGGGGACCTTGTGGATTGCTGGTCCTTCAATGGTCGGGGACTTTCACCCCTTGATCTCTAACCGGTCTCCCGGCGCACACTGTATTTATATACAGTATATTAGGCATTGTTTTTATTGAGATCAACCTAAAATACCCTCTTTTGTCTAATGATTCCATACCTACCAAGTATGGAATCATAGAAAGGCCTTTTTTTGAAAATTAGTCATCAGGGCCGTGCCATTTCCCGCTTGTTTGTTTGCGACATCACCCTTGTCTTTGCGTTATGTCCCATCGTTGTCCGGTGCCAGTTTAGTCATGTTTGCGTCTATGGCTGTCTCGATGCCGCTTGGTCTCGAAGGGGGACTTCGTCAATTCATGTTATGATAGCTTTAATGGTATAGCTATGAAGGAATCATAGATGATGACCTTAAAATATTATTTACGGCACTGCTTATGGGGATGGTGTGGTTATGGCTATCTGATCTATTTTATAGTGCGCGATATGAATGACGGACTCATTTTTCCTGCCTATGCTCCTTATATGCCATTTGTGGTTACATATCTTGTTTTAAGCGCCATCCTGTACCCATTCTCATATTATACTTCGGAGAAACTAGCCCTTAAGATAATGACCAAACCCTTTTGGGATCGTCACATTGGCGTGAATAGCGGTGTGTATGGCATGTTCATTATTTTGTGGTTATTTTGCCTGCCGCTTTCTGTACCGTTATTTCTCGTATATTTATGCATACGCGCAAAAACTAGATTAATTGCCTAAAAAATATGAAAATTATCGCAATAGAACCACGCTACGAATGAGAAAGGCATGGAGCTGCAGGTAACTACGGGTTTGTTAATTTCTGGAAGGCTGCCGCGTATTTGGCGATGTCGCTCATTTTGACTGGATCACTGGCTGTTTTGTGTGCCTCTTTCGGGAAGATGGCCAGCAGACTATACACGTCCTGAAACTTGGCGTGCTGGGTATAAACGAGGGCGCGGTCGCTTGTACAGTTGAACCTGTTTCGGTGACTATTTCGTTCTTGCTTGGTGAATAAGAGATGAACGTGGTAAACACGAGAGGAAACTACAGAACCAGGTTCGGTATAGGGGCCATCTTTGCCAAAAACGGCCGGATAAAAGCCGTTCTTAAAACTCACAAAATCAGTAAGTAATGAGGTCTCCAGATCAGGCATTACTCTGAAGACCGGCTCCAAAAATTGGGCGTAACTATCACTGTTCCATGTGGCTTTCATCGTTCAGCCTTAATGGAAGGAGAAGTTTGCGAAGACGTCCTCATCAATGAGACCTGTCTGCGATTCGATAACTTCTACCTCGTTAAAGCACTGATTTAGAATCATCAGGAGGTCAGAAACTGCCAGACGGTACTCAGTGATAGCATCACTCAAGCGTTTCATGTAGGGATGCGGCTGATCGACGTCACGGATGAACTTGTTAACAAAGCCCTCTAATCCGCGGATGGTCAGATCAATGTTTTTCAGATCTTCATACCGGCTTTCACCGAACATATCGCGGATTTGTTCTGCGCTGTACCCTGAAATGTGATGCGTTAACCGAACATGTTTCGTCGTCAGCTCTTCAAGTCTTTGTTCAATTTCAGCCAATTGAGCAGCCATGCTACTCTCTTGAACCGGAATGCCTTCAGTTTGAGGCATTTTGAAGTCATTAGCCCCGGCAAAACCAGGCCGCACCGGCTTAAGACCATAGCCAGTATGTCGATAGATGCTCGGCATTGCGCCTTCACGCTTAGAGGTAACTTTTGAAGTAGAAAAGCGTGAAGCGTTAGAAGTCACGGTAGCAAGAGCATTGCTAATGACATTCATATCTTCCAGGCAATTTTCTAAATGCATAAAACCTCTTTACAGCTAAATGGCTCGTACCTAAGTGTACGCTCTGTTATCAAAAGCGACAAATCAAAACGGCCCCAAACGGAGCCGTATTGTATTACAGAGTGCTTGCGAAAGCAGCAAATTCTGTGTAACCGCCGATTGGAACATCGTCCAAAAACACCTGGGGAATGGTTTCTACCGGCTTCCCAACCATCTCACTCAACTTTTGTTTATCGATCCCGGCAGCGACAATATCGATGTACTGATATTCGCCATATCCATGGCCCTGCAGCTGCTTCGCCAGCTCAACGGCTCGCTTGCAGAAGGAGCAATTTTCTCGTCCATAAATCACAAACTTCATTGTTTTCTCTCGGTTATCCTCGCAGAACTGGGGGTTGCGGCCGATCTCTGATCCAGGTGGATAGTAGCCGGCCACACCGAACGGTAAAGGTAAGTATTCATTCGAGATCGCCATAACAATCATTTTTTCCTTACAGATAGGCTTGAAGCGCCACTTTACACAGCTCTGAGCGCACGCAATCTTCGGCCGTGAACTCAATGAGCCCTACTTGGCGAGACGGTTGGAACCGCTGCAGGGCGTCCTCAAGACCAGATTTAACATTACCCGGCAGGTCGCATTGGGTTACATCACCGTTAACGATGACCGTCACGTTCTCACCCATCCGGGTCAGGAACATTTTCATTTGTGACGCTGTAACGTTTTGCGCCTCATCGAGAATGACTACAGCGTTCTCGAACGTGCGCCCACGCATGTAAGCGAATGGGGCAATCTCTACTTTGGCCACCTCTGGCTTTAAGCAGTATTCGAGAAACGAGCCACCCAGACGCTTCTGTAGCACGTCATAGACTGGCCGGAAGAACGGAGCGAACTTCTCGCTCATGTCGCCCGGAAGGAAGCCCAGATCTTCGTCTGCTTGCAATACCGGACGAGTCACGATGATCTTGTCTACTTCCTTATTAAGTAGACGCTGCGCTGCAACGGCCGCGGCCAGGTACGTTTTGCCGCAGCCAGCTTCGCCTGTGGCGAACGTTAGCGTTTTGGTATCGAGGGAGATGAGATAGTGGGCCTGGGCCTCGTTTCGCGCTTCGAGAGGAGAGTTGTCGCGCTTCGGTTTCGGAGGCAGAGCAGGGGCGGCAGCCAGTTCGTCAACAATGATTGTGTCAATTTCGTAGCCGTGGATACGTGGTTTTGACTTCAGAGCCTGACGAGCTGCGCGACGCGTCTGTTTACGTTTGTTTCCCATATTGAGTCCTTTCAAGTGAGTAACTGAAAGTACTATACATTAGAAACACAAAAAAGATAAGTATGTACCTACCTATCAGAATGACTTCAACAAAGTTTTTTACGGTATTAAAGGGGGATAATAAAGTTTTTTTAGTTATTATAGGATAGGCGCTTTGCTTCAATCATGACTACTATGAAGCGGTCATGTGATACAGTTTAAGCTTGCCAGTGCGTCTACTAAAGGAATACTGAAAATATTATGACGATACCAGCCAAAATAGATACCACTAATTTACTCACTATACTTGGAGTGATCGCTGCCGTATGGGCAATAATTACTCCTACCAGCAGACTGCGATTTCGTTTTTGTATGACTCGGTGGGACCTACTAATCATTGGGCTGATTTTTATACTAGCTAATTATTTGGTTTTTGCACCTGCATTAAGACAAGTTGGACTGTATTACAGTTTCGGACCGTGGATATGGGGATTGGATAGTTCGAGTGCAGTATATCTATTGTTTCTCTTGGCTGCCTCATATCTTTTCATTCGGCTAAAATCGCCAACATTAAATCGAGGTAAAATAAAACTATTTCTTGAGCTAATTGAGAGTTTACATCTTACCAAAAAATATGATGAGTTAGTATTGTTAGTTGAGCCTCAGTTAGACGAAATAATATCCCTTGCTAATGGAAAACCGAACCTTATTGTTCAATGGATTGATAAGCTATATGGCGGCTCCGATCGAAATGCGTTATTGAATGGAGAAGAACCCAAAGAACGAAATGTCTTGGTGAAAGGTCTATATTCCCTACTAAGTCCTTTGCGTGAAAAGCTATCATCAAATTATGAAGCCAGTGATAAAGCCCGAGAGGTTTTGCTGAATATACTAACTTCTCCTGATCTTACAAGGCATCTTTCACTTGCATATCCTCATTTTTGTTTGAGGCTTATTGGTGCTGATGAGGTCGTTCGTTCTGATTTCATTGATAGATTTATTAATTCGCTGCTTGACTCACCTGGTAGTCGTCTTTATGTAGAACTTAAAAATAACCAAAATACATGTACTGGAGGACGTCTTGCGATACCTGAAACCAACCGCTTGCTTCACTTTTTCTTTGCCGACTCAGTGTATGCAAGTAAAAGTGGCATATATAGAGCTATAGGTGAATCTGTTTGCTGGCGTTTAGATGAAGACAGTAAGTTATCAGAAATACTAAACAAGCCCCTTGGCTCTTACCGTGAGCAAAGTAGATTTAGTTGTCCTATTAATTCTGGAATAACAATGTTCGAAATTATGGTGCATCAAGGTATTCATCAAAGATTGCAAGATCATCTTTGGCTGCATTATTTCAAACACTTTGCTGAAAAAATATTATATCAAATGAAAGTTCAGAGTATTGACTCAATCGCAGAACATCAAACACCATATCACTATCTTCTATGTCGCCTATTCGGTATTGCTATAGATTGGGCAGAACAAAGTTCATATATAAAAACAGTTAATAATTCTAAGGAGGATAGTAGGTATATCCCTAAGGAAGCGACGAAAGTATTAGGCTCTATGTTAGAGCATGTTATTCCTAGCCCGAAATTGAAGGGGTACTCAAAAGTATCCATATTACAGATGGTTGTCACCTGTTACACCAGGCTCGAAGAAAGGCAGATTAATGATATAGGTGAGGCATTATTGATACACACAACAACGGGGGAATTTAACTCTACAAGTTTAACATATCGTAGGAAGCTTCTATCGATATTCAAACGAATGGACCCTTACTTACAGGGAAATGCAAAAAAATTCAGAGAAAAGATAGAATTGGCTATTCAAATTAAACTTAACAGGTAATGGTTTAATTAAGCAGAGGAGCAAGGTCCTCGATTATGACATTGGTGTTATTAAATGAAATTGACTAACTTTGTCTTTTTTTTCAAGTAATATTGTTCTTTTTTGCTAATCTTACAAAAGGGGCCGAAGCCCCTTTAATTATTTGCGCTGAAAAAAGTGTTGCTACGATGCTAAGAAGCAATGGTTAAGAACGTCTGCCGTGTCTATCACAGCGCTGAACGGTCTGGCGACATTTGCGGAGTCTTTCCGTTCGGATGGTGGTGGCGAACTCCAAACCGTTCAGCGCTGTGTTGGCGATGGTGGGTGGATTCGAACCACCGACCAGTTGATTAACAGTCAACCGCTCTACCACTGAGCTACACCATCTAAGGTTGACACCGTCAGCCTCTGTCGATTCACGGACTTGTGGGGCTGTATCGCCGATTCACCGGTGTCGTTCGCAGCAGTCCTACCGTTTCCTGCCACTTGTGCTTTACGTGTTCACCAAACGCTTACAAGCCAAGATCTTCAAATACTCTCCGAGAGTTGAGGAGAGTTTTCATTCAGATCTAATTAGATGTATGGAATCATTTAATCGTTGTGGCCACGGGGCAGTGACAACAATGGCTATAACCAGAAGGATAATGAAACCGTGACCACAACGTTGAAACCACTGAACGGATTAATGTACTTGGCCCTACATGTCTGCCGGTTCTGCCTCTGTGATGCAATAACCAGTGGTCTCAACGTTGCGTGCTGGCTCACCTAACCAGCCGGGTTACGTCGCCATTTTTAACCCAAAACTAAACGACATAAGTAACAGAAATGACGTAACAGGATAGACGGTCGGGCCTTTGGGAGCCGGGATGTGTTGGACATAAAACCCAACCGCCCATTCTGTTACCTCATCGGTAAGGGCACTGGTTAACCAGATGCCCTACCTGCGTTTTGCAATCACACTCGCTTAGTGTGTCCCATTTCGGTGACGAGGCTGGAAACTGACCTCGCTGGTGTTTGGCTTTTTAGGCTACTGCTAGATACTGATTGTCGTTTGCAGTTATCTTTAAACGTTCAAATAGTCGCGTTTCAACGAAAACAAGCCAATCATAGTTGTATCAATTTAATAAGTAAATACTTACCTATTATTTCATACGTCAGTTTGATCATTTTTGATCAGCGCTGGCTTCTCATCCTGCGTCCGTTGGATTGTGGCCGTGAAACGTTTGACTCTGATCAATCGCACTTTCTTAGATCTGTAGCAGTCACCTGTTCTACGTTGTTAATAAATTTTGTCGTCTATGAACGTATAAGTGATTCACACAATTTTACTTATCCATCCTTCGATAACATCATAGGCCACATAGCTTTTCGCGATAACAGTTGTCGCTATTACAAAGAACCATTTATGCTTTCCCACAAATCTTTTCACCTTTTCATATTTACTCAGTGATCCCTCGTAATACTCAATCAGAGTAATCCACTGCTGAATTTGCTCTTTATAATGATTACAAAGATTTTTATTTATTTGGGCTTGCTGCAACGACCGACTCCTAGACAACCAACCACCAGTAACTGGTGGCTTAATTTCAGGCAGTTCAGTATCAAATTTAGTACGTTGTTGGTTAAGCCGATCAACAACAACACGAAGTTCATCTGCGGTGAGATCATTACGAGCATAAATATCTTTCAGTTGAGCTAGTGTCATATGAAGCACTCTTTTGGTTGATGACATTAATTATACCATCTTCAGATATGCTCTGTAGGGGAGCCCGCAGAATTCGGAAAAAATCGTACGCTAAGGTTTTCCGGGCATCCGTAAGGGCCGAAACTTCCCGTCTTCCAGTCTGCGGCTCTGCCGCCAGACGTAATCGCCGGTTAGGTTGATGTGCTCCCAGCCCAGCGGCGACAGGAATTGCAGCAGCTCGCCGTCCACCGGCTTGCCGGCCTCGACCAACCCCTGGGTGGCGCGTTCCAGGTACACCGTGTTCCACAGCACGATAGCCGCCGTCACCAGGTTGAGGCCGCTGGCCCGGTAGCGCTGCTGCTCGAAGCTCCGATCCCTGATTTCCCCAAGGCGGTTGAAGAACACCGCCCTGGCCAGCGAGTTGCGCGCCTCACCTTTGTTCAGGCCGGCATGCACGCGGCGGCGCAGTTCAACACTTTGCAGCCAGTCCAGGATGAACAGCGTGCGCTCGATCCGGCCCAGCTCGCGCAGGGCCACGGCCAGTCCGTTCTGGCGCGGGTAGCTGCCGAGCTTGCGCAGCATCAGCGAGGCGGTGACGGTGCCCTGCTTGATCGAGCTGGCCAGGCGCAGGATGTCGTCCCAGTGGGCACGCACGTGCTTGATGTTCAGGGTGCCGCCGATCAGCGGGCGCAACGTCGGGTAGGCTTGCACGCCCTGCGGCACGTACAGCTTGGTTTCGCCGAGGTCGCGGATGCGCGGCGCGAAGCGGAAGCCTAGCAGGTGCATCAGGGCAAAGACGTGATCGGTGAAGCCGGCCGTGTCGGTGTAGTGCTCCTCGATCCGCAGGTCGGACTCGTGGTACAGCAGGCCGTCGAGCACATAGGTGGAATCGCGGACGCCGACATTCACCACGCGGGTGCTGAACGGCGCGTACTGGTCGGAGATATGGGTATAGAACAGCCGTCCCGGCTCGCTACCGTACTTCGGGTTGACGTGCCCGGTGCTCTCGCCCCGGCCACCCGCGCGGAAGCGCTGGCCATCGGAGGATGAGGTCGTGCCGTCGCCCCAGTGGGCGGCAAAGGCGTGGCGATACTGGTGGTTGACCAGCTCGGCCAAGGCCGCCGAATAGGTTTCGTCGCGGATGTGCCAGGCTTGCAGCCAGGACAGCTTGGCGTAGGTCAGGCCGGGGCTCGACTCGGCCATCTTGGTCAGCCCGAGGTTGATCGCATCACCGAGGATTGCGGACAGCAGCAACGTCCTGTCTTTGGCCTCGGCCCCGTCCTTCAAGTGGGTGAAGTGGCGGCTGAAGCCCGTCCAGTCGTCCACGTCCATCAGCAGTTCGGTGATCTTGATGCGCGGCAGTAACTGGCTGGTTTGGTCGATCAGCGCCTGCGCCCGATCCGGCACCGCCGCATCCAGCGGGGTGATTTTCAGCCCTGACTCGGTGAGGATGGCATCGGGCAGCTCGTTGTCCTTGGCCAGGCGGGTGACGGTGGCCAACTGCTCGTCCAGCAGCTGCAAACGCTCTTCCAGGTACTGGTCGCTGTTCGGGTTGATCGCCAGGGGCAGGGCCTGCTCGCGCTTGAGTGCGGCGAACTTCTCGGCCGGCAGCAGGTAGTCGTCGAAGTCGCGGAACTGCCGCGAGCCCTTGACCCAGATGTCGCCGGAGCGCAGGGCGTTCTTCAGCTCGGACAGGGCGCAGATTTCGTAGAATTTCCGGTCGAGGCCTTCCGGGGTGATCACCAGCGGCTTCCAGCGCGGCTTGATGAAGGCCGTGGGTGCATCGGCCGGCACCTTGCGCAGGTTGTCGGCGTTCATCTCACGCAGGGTCTGCACGGCTGCCAGCACGCCTTGCGCGGCCGGCGCGGCGCGCAGTTCCAGCACCTCCAGCAAGGCCGGCGTGTAACGGCGCAGGGTGGCGAAGTTCTCGCCGACCAGGTGCAGGTGGTCGAAGCCTTCCGGCCGGGCCAGCAGCTCGGCCTCGCTGACGCTCTCGGTGAACTCGTCCCAGGGAATCACCGCCTCGATGGCGGCATAGGGGTCGCTGCCGCTTTCCTTCGCTTCCAGCAGCGCCTGGCCGATCCTGGAGTACAGGCGCACCTTGTCGTTGATCGCCTTGCCCTGCTTCTGGAACTGCTGCTGATGCTTGTGCTTCGCGCCGCTGAACAGCTTGACCAGGATGCGGTCATGCAGATCGACCAGCTCATCGATCACGGTCGCGGTGCTCTCCAGCACCACGGCGGCCAGGGTCGCGTAGCGGCGCTGCGGCTCGAACTTACCGAGGTCTTTGGGCGTCATCTGCCCACCCTCGCGGGCCAGCTTGAGCAGGCGGTTCTGGTGGATGTGCCGGCCCAGGCCTTCGGGCAAGTCCACCAACTGAAATGTCTTCAGCCGCTCGATGTGTTCCAGCATGTGCCGAGAGTTGGGTTTCAGCGGTGCCTGGCGCAGCCAGGTCAACCAGGTGATGCTGCTGCCGGCCTTGAGCTTCAACAGCTCGTCCAGCTTGGCCCGATGCGAGTCCGTGAGTGGTTCGACCAGGGCGCGGTAGACCCGCCGATTGGCTCGCGCAATGGCTTCCGAGCAGGCCCGGTCAATCACGCTCAGCGCCGGCAGGATGCGTCGTTTCTGCCGTAGGCTCTCCAGGGCCTGACCGGCCAGCAGCAAGCCTTTGTCGGTCTGCTGGGCCAGCTCGGTTAGCTCGCGCACCAGGGCGCGGAAGTCGGACAGGCCGAACGGGGCCAGTTGCAGGTAGGTGCGCAGTTCCTGGGCATGCTCGCGACGGGTCACGTCGCGCTCGCCGTACTTTGCCCAGCTCGCCGGCTCGGCCTGGACTTGCTTCGCCACCCACAGGATGACCGGCTCGGGCAGCTCGCTGTCGGTTCCCAGCGCGTAACCGGGGTAGCGCAGCAGGCAGAGCTGCACGGCGAAGCCGAGGCGGTTGGCGTCGCCGCGTCGCTGGCGGATCAGCGACAGGTCGGAGTCGTTGAAGGTGTAGTAGCGGATCAGGTCATCCTGGCTTTCCGGCAGCGCAAGCAGGGTGTCCCGCTCCGTGGCCGAGAGGATCAAGCGACGCGGCATGTGTCAGTCGTCCGTGCGGAGGTACTGGTAGAGGGTTTCCCGGCTGATGTTGAACTCGCGGGCAAGCTGCGCCTTGGGCTCGCCGGCCGTCGCTCGCTGCCGCAGGGTAGCAGCCTGCTCATCGGACAGGGCTTTCTTGCGGCCCCGGTACGCGCCACGCTGCTTGGCCAAGGCGATGCCCTCACGCTGCCGCTCGCGGATCAGGGCGCGCTCGAACTCAGCGAAGGCCCCCATCACCGACAGCATCAGGTTGGCCATCGGCGAGTCCTCGCCAGTGAACACCAGGCCCTCCTTCAGGAACTCGATGCGCACGCCGCGCTGAGTCAGCTTCTGTACCAAGCGACGCAGGTCATCGAGGTTGCGGGCCAGCCGATCCATGCTGTGCACCACCACTGTATCGCCTTCGCGGACGAAGCTCAGCAGCGCTTCGAGCTGGGGGCGCTGGGTGTCCTTGCCCGATGCCTTGTCGGTGAACACCTTGCTCACCTGGGTTTGTTCCAGCTGGCGTTCCGGGTTCTGGTCAAAGCTGCTGACCCGGACGTAGCCGATGCGGTGCCCCTGCACGATGTCTCCTTGGTTGAAGGCGGCTTAAGTGCACTTTCTGTTCCGTTGTGCCTCAAAGCCCATTTCTGTCAGGCTGAAATCTATAACCTTCGCGGGCATGTGTCAAAAAATGGGAAAGCAGACTCTATTCTGACGAAGCGGCGCGGCCCTGCCTGACATCAAGTTAGGGTATAGCCTAGATTGACATGCGCGATGCAACCCTTAACTTGCTTGCACCTATCGTTTCCATGCTAGCTTTATCGTAACGCTCAAGAAATTGGGCTTAATGCCGAAAACAATAAAATAAAACAGCCAACCCTTGAGGTTCTTATGCGCCAGAATTTACCAGTGACGGGTCGAAACTTAGAACTCCCAAAAGATGCCAATATTCTTTCGACTACCTCCCCTCAAAGCCATATCACGTACGTTAATCCTGACTTCATTAAAATCAGTGGTTTCACTGAGGAAGAACTATTAGGCCAGCCTCACAACATCGTAAGACACCCAGATATGCCGCCTGCTGCATTTGAGCATATGTGGAGTACATTAAAATCTGGCCGCTCATGGATGGGGCTAGTAAAAAATCGCTGTAAAAATGGCGACCACTATTGGGTAAGTGCTTATGTAACGCCAATAGCTAAGAATGGTTCGATTGTTGAATACCAGTCTGTAAGGACCAAGCCTGAACCTGAGCAGGTTTTGGCTGCGGAAAAATTATATGCTCAATTGAGAAGCGGGAAGGCCGCGAGGGGCTTTGTTGAATAAATCAGATTTCGGGTAAGTCTCCCCCGTAGCGGGTTGTGTTTTCAGGCAATACGCACGCTTTCAGGCATACCTGCTTTCGTCATTTTGTTCAGCGCTCGTACCAGGGCCATAGCCTCCGCAACCTGACCATCGTAGTCACGCAGCGTCAGTGAACCCCCGAACAGCTGTTTTACCCGGTACATCGCCGTTTCCGCTATCGAGCGACGGTTGTAATCTGTTGTCCATTTCCACCGCGCATTACTCCCGGTCATTCGCTGATTAGCCACTGCACGGTTACGGTCTGCATATTCACCGGGCCAGTAACCCGCACCTTTTCGGGGCGGGATAAGCGCGCTGATTTT
This sequence comes from Klebsiella pneumoniae subsp. pneumoniae HS11286, assembly GCF_000240185.1. Taxonomy (NCBI): domain Bacteria; kingdom Pseudomonadati; phylum Pseudomonadota; class Gammaproteobacteria; order Enterobacterales; family Enterobacteriaceae; genus Klebsiella; species Klebsiella pneumoniae. The sequence goes on from NC_016838.1 coordinate 31,140, forward strand.
CTTACGCCGCAGTTCATCGTGACAGAGCCGGGTATCGTAAGCTCCATCGGCGGCGGCTGACCTGATTTTCCGGTGGGTTTGCCGGATTAACCCGGGGAAGGCCTCTGAGTCCGTAACGTTGTTCAGCGACAGGTCAGCGCAGATGATTTCATGTGTTTTACTGTCAACTGCCAGATGCAGCTTACGCCATATACGACGGCGTTCCTGGCCATGCTTTTTGACTTTCCACTCGCCTTCACCGAAGACCTTCAGCCCGGTGGAATCAATTACCAGGTGTGCGATTTCACCCCGGGTGGGCGTTTTGAAACTGATATTAACCGACTTTGCCCGCCTGCTGACACAGCTGTAATCCGGGCAGCGTAGCGGAACGTTCATCAGAGAAAAAATGGAATCAATAAAGCCCTGCGCAGCGCGCAGGGTCAGCCTGAATACGCGTTTAATGACCAGCACAGTCGTGATGGCAAGGTCAGAATAGCGCTGAGGTCTGCCTCGTGAAGAAGGTGTTGCTGACTCATACCAGGCCTGAATAGCTTCATCATCCAGCCAGAAAGTTATGGAGCCACGGTTGATGAGGGCTTTATTGTAGGTGGGCCAGTTGGTGATTTTGAACTTTTGCTTTGCCACGGAACGGTCTGCGTTGTCGGGAAGATACGTGATCTGATCCTTCAACTCAGCAAAAGTTCGATTTATTCAACAAAACCAGTTACAGCCCTTCGGCGATGATTCTCGCCGCTGAAGCCAGCACATCGCGGCGGCTCTCTGCGTTCTGTTGCGGCTGGGTAAAATAGGTCACCAGAACCAGCGGCGCACGACCCTGCGGCCAGATCACCGCAATATCATTGGTGGTGCCGTAGTCGCCGCTGCCGGTCTTATCACCCACAGTCCACGACGTCGGTAAGCCGGCCCGAATGCTGGCTGCGCCGGTCGTATTGCCTTTGAGCCACGTCACCAACTGCGCCCGCTGGGTTTCGCCCAGCGCATGACCCAGCGTAAGCTGACGCAACGTCTGCGCCATCGCCCGCGGCGTGGTGGTGTCTCTCGGGTCGCCGGGAATGGCGGTATTCAGCGTAGGTTCAGTGCGATCCAGACGAAACGTCTCATCGCCGATCGCGCGGGCAAAAGCCGTCACGCCTCCCGGGCCACCGAGCTGGGCAATCAATTTGTTCATGGCGGTATTGTCGCTGTACTGCAACGCGGCCGCGCTCAGTTCTGCCAGCGTCATTGTGCCGTTGACGTGTTTTTCGGCAATCGGATTGTAGTTAACCAGATCGGCAGGCTTGATCTCGACAGGCTGATTAAGCAGCTGCTTTTGCGTTTCACTCTGCTTAAGCACCGCCGCGGCCGCCATAACTTTACTGGTACTGCACATTGGAAAGCGTTCATCACCGCGATAAAGCACCTGCGTATTATCTGCGGTATCGATGAGCGCGACGCCCAGCCGCCCTCCGCTGCTTTTCTCCAGCGCCGCCAGCTTTTGCTGCACCGCACTCGTCTGCGCATAAAGCGGCGCGCTGCCCAGCAGCAGCGGAATGCACGCCGCCGCCGCGAACATCATCCGTTGCACTCTCTTTGTCACCATCTCAAACTCCCAATACGGTCAATCCGTGTTACATCAGTATTCCCTAAATTCCACGTGTGTTTTTTATTAGCTTCAAAAATCACTATTTCACGAAGAATTTAGACTGCTTCTCACACATTGTAACATTATTTACAACCACCTTTCAATCATTTTTGATAAATCATTGATTTCATCTTTGCTGCAATGATACTTAATAAACTCTGCAAGTTATCCACAGAGCAACACTCAATTTTATTGATGATATTCTTATTATACCAGACATTTTTCATACACTCCCTTGTACGGATAGTTTTCCGACAACTTCATGATTACATATCTTGCGGTTTTGATTATTTTTGCTGCAAGAAATACATACTTCAAACGAAAGGTCTTTATTTGCTGTCTGTATTCTGAAGAGTCCAAGGAATCAAACTTGAACAACAAAAATAGGTTATATGAAAGCATCATCATTTGAAACACGGCTTCATTCGCCCAAAATGACTTTAGCAAGAGATGACCCACCGCCATGTCGTATTTGGCTTCTTTGATATAGTTTTCAGCATTACCACGCTTTTCATAGTATATAACTACTTTTTCAGAAAGCAAGGTAGTATTTGTTACAAAGAAAAAGTAGTCGTATTCGGAACCTTCTAAAAGTGATAATTGTGCTCTTTCTTTTTCTGGTTTCAGTACGCGAGATACGACAAATCTTCTGTCTTTTTCCCATTTAACTAATTTTGTATACAGTTCTGTAGTTTCTCTACCTTCTTCTCCTTTAACGAATACAATTGATGAATTCGTTGCTTGTGAGGTGAGTGTAGAATAACTTTTGGCTTTAATTAAATATTTGCATCCAAGAGATTCTATCGTTTCGATAATTTTTTCATCAAAGTAGCCACTATCCATTCGAAATAAAATTTCTAAATCGTCTGATTTGATGTTAGCAACAATTTCTTTGATCATTTCCGCAGCACCGTTTGCAGTGTAAGTATTGCCACTTCTTACAAATCCGGTAACATATGCTTTTAATTCGTCGCAAAATGCAAATTGGATATTGTAGCATCGGTTTCCCAGTTTCTTAGGATTATATCCTTTTGACGCACCTTCTTGATGACCTTCTACGTTAATTACACTACTATCAATATCAATCGTAATGGATGTCAATTTACTTTTAGTGAGCAGTTTTTTAAAGACTTTAAAATTAATGTCTCTAAACATTTGGGTTGTCTTGAAGTTGAAGTTTCCTAGAAACCGTGACACTGTTTCAGGTTCTTTTACGGAAATATCAAACTCGTTGACGAGGGGATCATTTTGAAGTAGCTTTAGACGTTCTAACTTATCAATGCCAATGAAGTGACCGCAGAGCATGGTCTTTATATGATTCATCTTGATTTTATTTGTTGAGTCATTATCAAATACGAGGTCATTTTCAATAAAATCAAAAATCCCATTGCTTTTTGCATTCTCAAGGAGCAGAAAAAGACCTGCATTTGATGTTAGATTCTTAGCTTTGAAATCAATTTTATTAATCATAATTAGAACCCCTTTTTACTACTTTTCTTACTATTATTTTACCATATATCGAGTCATAAAAGCTGATAATTTAACATATTTTTGAGCACTTTTCTTTCACCCAATGGGTGAAAGCTGAATTTCGAAGGAATGCATATTTATCAAGGCTTTGATTATGCTTTTTGAAGTACTGACGTAGAATCTAGGTGTTAGCCACTTTAATGTCAGGAAGCTTAAGCTCTGTTAGTGTTTTGGCTATTCTCTCTCCTCTTGGAAGACTGGTTGAAAGAGCCAGGAATATTTCCAATAACCCATTAAGTCAATCCCTCTACACTGGGCGCACCGATGAGTTTGGCCAAATAGAGTTTGCTTTACGAATGATGCAAGCTGAAACAGGCGCCATAGTAGGTCGCATAGGTGATGCATCAAATCGGCTTAGCGAACACACCCGAGGCCTACTAAAGGATATTGAGTCAAGCAATGTACTTACAGTTGAGCAGCAGGCAGAGACAGATCAAATAGCAACGGCAGTAAACCAAATGGTGGCAAGCATTCAAGAGGTTGCGAGCAATGCACAGCATGCTGCAGATGCGGCCGGAAGAGCAGACACTGAGACGGCATCTGGCCAGCGTCTGGTAGCCCACACAAGCCAGTCAATCACTGCCCTTGAAGGTGAAATTAGGCAAGCCACTCAGGTTATTCATGAGCTTGAAGGTCAAAGTAACGAGATATCAAAAGTTCTTGACGTTATACGAGGGATCGCCGAGCAAACGAATTTGTTGGCACTCAACGCAGCAATTGAGGCCGCGCGTGCTGGTGAGCAGGGGCGTGGTTTTGCTGTTGTCGCCGATGAGGTTCGCAGTCTTGCTGCTCGCACACAGCAATCGACAACGGATATTCAAAGCATGATCAGCGCTCTACAAGAGCGAGCGCAATCCGCTGTTACAGTCATGGAGCAAAGTAGTCGGCAAGCGCACACGAGTGTAGCTCACGCAGAGGAAGCAGCTACAGCTCTTGATGGAATTGGCCAACGCGTTAACGAAATTACCGACATGAACGCGCAAATAGCGACTGCGGTCGAGCAGCAGGGAGCAGTAAGTGAAGACATAAACCGCAGTATTATCAATATACGCGATGCTGCTGATACCAATGTACAGACCGGGCAGAATAATTTGCAAAGTGCGAAATCTGTCGCTCAGTTAACTAGCGCTCTGAGCGAACTGGCAAAACAGTTTTGGGAAAAACGAGGATAACGCTTTTCAGTATCTCGACAGGGATAACTTACTTTACCATCGGTTATCCCTTTTAGCCGCACAAATTTTAGCCATGGCTTTTCAGGAAGTCAGGGCTATCAGAATGGCCTTAGAAAGCCTAGTCAAAGAGCTGTCACGAGAACACCGTTAGCTTAGCGTACGATTTTTCCGAATTCTGCGGTTCCCCCCTGTAGGAGTCGCCCCGTGGAGCTACAGAAATGTAAGTTACGGGCAAACTTCTTAATCAAGTCATGACAGATGATGAAGCCAAGGGCGACGCCTCCAGAAAAAGACCATACGATGTATGGAATCATGAGTATTCTCCTGCTTCAATCAGTTGCTCAAGCAGCTCTCGCCCCTTATTAGTCAGCTGGTAGTTCTCTTCCTTTCCTTCCGGTTCGACATTGGCCACCAGGTTCATCTGTTCGAGTTTGGCTCGTGTCTTGGGTTTCCAGTTAGCGTAGAAACATGACCATTGGCTTATTTCACGCAGGGTATCCTTCTCTCGCTTACTCAGGACGATCATCGCCGGTCTCCTTTAGCGTGTTAGTAATGTCGATGATGCGGTATACGCGGCCACGTCTTTCCATCAGCCCGCGCTTCACGTAATCGTTGATGCAGCTGAGCATCACCAGAGTTCCGATGACGAAGCCGACACCCAAAAAAACAATCATCCAACCGAGCATCACTCTTTATCTCCGACACGTTCTTCGGTATCGCGAAGGCATTTGGGCCACTTAAGCCGCGGATGACGCAGACTGCCATCTGGCGTGTACTCGTGAAAATTCACCTTCACAATACGGCCCATGTACTTGTCCTGGTTATGCCAGATCTCATCGAGGTAGCGATGCTTAATGCCAGAAGCGCGAACCTCGGTTCCATCTTCGAGGCGAATAACGATTTTGCCGAGCGTATGAGCAAAGCCGGCATCCGGATCTCCGGGTAGAAAGCCGATAATCTCCCCATCAGCTTCGTTTTCATCTTTTAGTTTCCACCAGCTGCGGGTGCGCTTGAACTCGTATACAGAATCCGGGTCTTTGCCCATCTCTCCTTCTTCGTTATCGTCCAGACGCTTCATAAACCGCTCTACAAAGTCTTCATGGCTGTAGATGATGTAGAAGGGGTGCATATGAATGTCAGCCGCGTAATCCTGGCCGCGTGTATTTCTGAACCAGGCCACCAACAGTGAAAGGCGCTGTTTCAGCTTCATACCGTTCTTCTGGTATTCGACTGTTTTAGCCTGTACGCGCCACTCTGGTAGGAAGAAATCGAAGATATGATAGGTTGCGCCAACCGCCTTCACGTTCTTCTTGCGTAGCGCTGAGACTGAATTGTTAAAAGAACCTGCAGTACCTTCACCATCGAAAAAGATGTGTTTGTAGCCGGAGAGCTTGCCCAGCTCCAGCATGGCAGGTTTCAGGTGATCGAGAGATGTAATCGGGTTTCCGGTACGCGACAGAAAGTTAACCTCTTCCTCGTCCACGATCACTTCACAAATAACCCGAAGACCATCCAGTTTGAGGCTGCCTATCATTGGCCATCTGGCTTTTGGATTTGCCTTGAAGGGGTACTTGTCGCCTTTTTCTTTATAGGCGGTGGCCAGCTGCACCTCAAACTTCGGGATCGGATTGGCGAATACCTTATTGCATAGACTTATGCCGACGCCGGCTTTCGGGTCTTTCAGCAGGAACCGGCGAAATACGTCCTGACCGTCTGCACACATCGAAGCAACCAAAGACTCGACCGCAGTAATGGCTGCGTTCCCTGTAAGCTCCCGGGCAGCCAGTTTCTCCAGCAGCTCTATCGCCTTCTCATCACTGGATACGGACTTGCTAAGTGGATCGGCCACGTTGTATTTCTTCACCCCGAAACGAACAAACGGGTTCAGCATGAGTGACACCATTCTTTGTTCGAAGTCATCCATACTGGCCAACGCCTCTTTCTTGGCGTTCGTTCCCATTGCTTTAATGGCGTCCAGCTTATGTTTAAGCGCGATCAGCTTCTCCATTAGTCGGTCTTCTCCTTTAAGGTTTCTTTGATAAGTTCTGAATAAATCTCGCTGGCATCGGGCAGTCTGCCAGTTTCAGCAACGGTCGAAGATTGGCACTTCCCCTTAATTCCACTGTAGATAGATGCACTGCCTCTCTTCGGCTGCAGAGTTCTTGCTGTTCGGTTTCTTTCCTCCACCTCTTCAATGAGCGCCGGCATATCGACGAAATACAGCGACTCACCTTGCCGGATTTCCTCCACCATCATTTTCAGCGCCTGGCATTTTCCGGCCGAAATGGCGTTCGCACAGGAGGTGAACGATGACGCCGGCAGTCGCTTCTCTTTGAAGGCAAGGATCGTGTGCTGACAGACGGTGTAGCTGCAGTACGAGTCATGTCCGTTAAGCTTCACTTCCGGGCAACGCAGCGAGTAGCCGTTGAGTCCAGAGATCGAAGGGATTTTTGATAAGTCAGTTTTGGTGGCCATTTCTCTAAATGATAATCTTGTACTTACTTACTAATCAGTTTAAATAACTCTGTACGGGGACACAGTACATAGTCACGGCTTACCAGGTGGCCCAGCCGGTCATCTTGTCACTTGCGGCTTCGTATCGATATGGGGTTAGCAGGTCGTTTGCGGCATGAACGGCGTGGGATTTGGCTTCCTGAATCAGCATAGGCATTTCATTGGCCAAACGACTGATCTTACTTGCGTATTGTGCCAACACCCCATCACAGACGCGGCCAGCCTCAACGATCACGTTGATTAAGTCCAGATCACTACGACACAGGTCGCAGATACGCCCATAGTCCAGCTCACGAACACGCGCTATAGCCTTGTTGTAATCTCCAGACATAATCATTTCCAACAAGCCTGGTGGTGCCACTAGATCTACATGGCGCTTTTCAACATCGGGAGAAGTCATGACGCTGACGAAAGCCTCTCCTACTGTCTCGCATTTGCTTTCGACGGCTCTTAGAGTCACGTCCACGCTATGCTCAAGCATTTCCCTGCTTTCCATCTGGTAGCAGTTTGAGAAGATGATTTTGTCGTCATACCAGGCGCCAAAACGCGCGACTGGCCCAATGCCGGTCTCAAGCGACGGGACGATGAAAGCAACCAGAGCTACACGCTTTTGAACAGTACCAGGCATTTCAGGCGTCTTTGCGTACCACACCACCACCGACGTATGTGTCGCCCCTTCTCTGAGAGGAACGCAGGATAGCGCATTCGATATATGCTCTGATGCCGTGTTGAATGAGGCATCGATGATGCTCTCCAGCTCGCCCACGCCAAGCTCTACACCTGACTTCTTGATCATCTCTAAAACTGCCTGTTCGATATCTTCTTTCATGTGATGTCCTCCACAACCAGAGAACAAATTATTACATCAAAATATGTAAGTAGCTACTTACAATTCATTCAAAAGCAGGCGCGTAACAAGACCCGCTTTTGAGCGGTGCATCTATATTGCTTTTGCCTAGTTTTGAAGGAAAAGAAAACACCATCCAAGTGGATTTGACCTTACAAATCCCGTTCGTACTCTGCTAATATATTCGCGCACATGGCAAGGGTGTGGTGGTTAACTGTCTAAAAAGATAATCGACACCATAAAATGAAAAATCATGCTGACTGCAGCAAAGAGGAATGTATGACTTTGTGGACTGATTCTTATCAAAGTTCAATTAACTCAATCAGCAATTATATCGAAATGAATTTTCCGCCTTACAGTGACATTCCTGATAATTTATTTCAAGTAGATGATTCAAAGTTAGCGGACTGTATAATTGTTGTCGCGTGGCGTTACTTTAGAAATCTGTATATTCATCGCCGAGACTCGCTTAACAAATACACTTCATACACTCAAAAATTTTTAAACCAAGGCAACATCCCTAGCTTAGGGGACCTAAAAGATGATAAATTCTATTTTCTTAATAAAATATTAAGAATAATATTTGAATACAACTTTTGGGCTTCTGATGATTTTGGCCCGCCAATGTATTTAAAACCTGAAATTTTAGAAAAATTAGACAGGCTAAAACCGCTAACAGACTTCCCAGTTAATTTCATAGCGATCGAGCGTTCCATGCCCGCTGCTATGACGAAAGATTTATTGCTATCCAATAACTTTGCTTCATTAATCAAAATTGCCACAACAGTAGAAGAGTTTGAAAATACCATATATCAACAAATTGATAGGGGGCTTGAAGATGTCAACAATAAAACAAATGTCTTAAAAGAACAAATTGAAGGGCTTATAGACTCTTCCGATTCGTCAATAAAGTCCCTCAAAGAATATGAGGCCAAACTACATGATTATGAAAACGATTACAACTTCGCACTTTTAAGCAAGGCTTTCTCAACCCTATTAAAAAACAAAAGGTCAGAGTGCGCTACAAATCACAGAAGCATAACTATCTTTTCTATGTGGCTAATTGCCACTCCTTTACTTACATTACTAAATCATATATTTAACTTTTACCCAGTAGAATTTAATCTTAATGCATTGTTTTATTTTTTACCAATCTTATCATTAGAGCTATTGTTTTTTTATTTTATGCGGTTATATTACATTGAAGGTAAGTCCATTAAGGCTCAAATACTTCAAATAGAACAGCGCCTTAGTCTATGTGAGTTTATACATGATTACGTGGAGAAAAAAAACAACTCTGGTGCTGATAAGGAATCCTGGTCATTGTTTGAGAAGCTAATTTTCAGCCCAATACAGGTTTCTTCTGAAAATATACCGTCTTTACTGGATGGCGCATCATCTATTGCCGAGTTAGCAGGAAAAGTATTGTCTAAAGATTCAAAATAATCATTGCTGGCTGCCTGCCGCCTGAGCAGCCAGCAATATACCTCACGAATTAAACACCCTTATACCGAGAACCTTGCTCTGCAGCTCCAGTTGCTTAGAGTAGGGTTTTGCACGATAGTAGGCTTTGAGAATTTGTTCCTGGGTGGCCTCCCCGGGATCTAGCCCTTCTTCTCCAAGACAGGCTATTTTCACATTTAACCCTATACTGGATAATCGTCTGGCGGCCGCCATTGTGTTTCGGATCGCTTGCTTCTCGCTATCCCACATCATGATGACGTTTCGCAGACCATCAGCCTTTAACGACAGAAACGCGCCCAGTTGGTCTTCTGCGTCTACAGTCGTGTTTCCGGACAGATGCATCCCGAACGTGCCAATGGGCTCTACGTAGTCCCGGAGCGTCTCTTCGTCGAATATGGCGCGCTTAACCCCCATGACATCAAAAGCCCCCTCACAGACGACGACGGTTTGCTTACCAACTGCGTTATGTCCGTTGTAGAGAAACCTCCCGGATGCCGGCAGCTGCATTGGAAAGAGATATCGGCGTTCTGCTGCGCCGGTGACGTCACGCCCCTGGAATGTCTTCATCACCCCATTCAGATCGTAAATCGGTATCAGGATGCGCATATCGAATGCCTGCCCTTTAACCTGGTCTGTATATGGGTCGACATAAGCATGTTTTCCCTCGACGCAGTAACGCAGGTCAAAGTATTTGGCCAGCTCCGGGGTAATGTTCCTCTCAACAAGATAGTCCGGCAGCCGACCGTCAATTGGCAGTTCATAATGCCGCGGTAAAGCTACCGGGCCTTCAAGTTCCACAGCACTGGCCAGCACAACCTCTTCTTTTTTTGGCGCCCAACCTTGAGACAGGAGTGCGTTATGTACGTATTCCTCGAAGGCACGACGAGACTTACCGCTGTAGTGTTTGAGGAAAACCAACTTGTTAAATTGAATTTCTTCTGGGTGATCACCGGCGAAGCATTTTCCGACGTTGTTGGTCAGGTTGAAATAGACCTTCCAGTTAGTGCTTCCACATACCGGACATTCTTTGATATTCACTTCGCGGCCGCGGGCGCTTACACCGCCGCGACGATAGATGATGCCTTCCATATCCAGCCATTGTTCGAAATCCAGCTCGGACAGTAACTCTTTGAGGTCACTCATTGTCATTTACCGCAATTTTTAAAAGGCAATATCTTGATAATCCTCTGTTTTTGAATACCATAGAGGCTCATGTGTTTTTCCTTTTGTGATTAACCAAAAGGTAATTTTTAAGGGCGTGGGGCTGTTATCCGTCTTTGCCCCACGCCTATTTTTTTAAAGAACTTCCATGATCCGCTCGATGAAGCGCATCTGTTCGAGGTTCTGCTTAACGCGAATACTCACCCCGCCCTTCTGGTTACGGGAACCAGCAAAATAGAGTCGTGCTTCGCCTTTGGCTTCTTCCTCCTCAGTCTTGTTGATAGTGATGACTAAGTCGGCAATACGGACTTTTTCGATATTGTCCGCGGCGTGCATCATGGTGGCCACTTCGGATGAACCACCTTCACGGTTGGTCTGGGATGCCGTGATTCCTGCAACGTTGTGCTTATCGTAGAGAGCACGCAAATCGGTGTAGATAGAGCGGATGTTTGCCCGGTCGTCACGGAGGTCGTAACTGGCTCGCATCAAGTCCGCATAGTCGACCACCACCATATCCGGGATCATGCCATTCGCTTTCATGCTATTGAGCATACGATCCAAATCTGCAGGCGACATGCTTCCTGACGGGCGCTCAACCACCCAGAGATTCCCCACCCCTTTCGTCGCGCCAATCTCTGCGAGTTTCCGGTGAACGTCGTCACGCTGCTCTACCAGCTTTGACATCTCCGTTTCAGACAGCCGCGCATCGAAGCGATCGGAGAGAATCGAGGTATGTACTTCGAGAGAAAGATACAAAACGTTGTAGCCGGCCAGCGTTGCGTTAATGGAGAACTCCCCCATCGCTGTCGATTTACCTGATTTCGCAAAACCCATGAAGAGCACCATCTCACGTTTCGCCCACCCTTTTTGATAGAGCATACGATCCAGCAGCGGCAGGCCAGTGGTGATGCTGTTCGGCACGTAATCATCTGAGGCCTCATATTCACGAGCCTTGTAACGTTCCGCTGCAGAGGCGAAATAGTCATAAATGCCCGTCGCTTCGTTAGAACCGATCTGCTGCACTTTGGCCATGATGGCCATCGCTCCCTGGAAGTCGCCCTTCTCCTTCATCTCGGCCGCTTTAATCAACGCATCGTCGAACGCTACACTTTTAGCGAACGTCGCGACCTGGTCGACCATGTAAGCCGTATCAGAGAGTTTTTCCGAGAGCACTCTCTTAAACGCCGCCACAACGTCCGGGAACATCTCTTCTCTGATCGTCTTATCGCGTTTAGCACGCTTTAACATATCGAGGATGGCCGCCGATGAAGGCGCGCTCTTATACATTCTGAAATAGCCCGATACCATGTTCACCAAAATGGCGTTCGCCGCATTGGAGAATTGGTTGGGGGCAACCAGATCGCCGGCACGAGTCAGAAACTCATGATCGCGGCAAAAATACGCCGCCAGACGATTCTGGAAGTCGTCGTCGAACTCTTCTGACAACCCTCGTCCCGTGTGGCAAAGTTCGGTCATGTGTTTATTATCCTTTGGTGCTTAAACAAATTGTTTTCTAATCCTAAAAATATGGAGCAGGCGATCAACACAGTCGCCGTGCTTCTTCCAGTTCTTCGGGGTAATGGGCATAGATAACGCGCTCAGGCACCAGCTCCATCAACCAGACAGCAGAGAAGATGGTGCGGATACGCTTATCACGGGTGATGTGCTTCAAACGCTCCAGAACCCATTCAAAGTAACGCTCCTGAATTGGGTCATGCTGCATGTCTCCTAAGTGCTTAAAACTCACTACAGAGTCATCCAGACGCGTTCCCGCACGATTGGCGAGTTTGCTTTCGAAGATCTCAATCAGTTCTGGCTGCCAAAGATGCTGAGGACGAGGTAATTTATCCCAGAGGCGGCGCGCAGCTGCAGAAAGAACAGTTGATATAAAATAGTCATAAGAACAGCAATACCGATCTGCAAACTGGCGAGCTTTCCAGAGAGATGTTTTGTTCACCGCCGAAAGCTCTTGGTAAGGCAGACGTTTCAGACCAGTACTGAATGGGGCCGTCTCGAAATGCTCGCGGCCATGAGACAGCATGATCTGTGAGTATGCGCGCTTATAGGCTTCGGTGAACAGGCAGGTTGCCATCAGCGGGTGCATGTCGCGATAGTCAAACCACTTTGTATCAAAGAGCTCAGCCTCTCCCTGGCATCGTGAAAGACCGATGTTTTCCGCAACCCACTTGTCCATGGCGACCGTGTCCCACCCTGTCATGAAGTCGTACTGGCCGTTGTTTATGGTGTCAAAAAAGATCTGGCTCATGCTCCCACCGATAGGTAACTACTTACTTACTATTTGGCAGATCATAGCGACTGGAAAGCAGTTTGGAAAGAGGAATCAGAAGGGTGTGTTCTGGAGTGTTCTTGTATCAAAGACCTGCTTCTGTAGAAATATAATAGATAAGTTAGTATTTATATACAGAAGCAGGTTTATCGTTTTTGCATTCATTTCTGAATGACATTTTTTGCTACTTCTTCCAGACCTCGTTTCCCCAATTTATTAATCTCATTTTGAATAATTTCAGTTATCATCATTGCTTTCTGCGGTTCTGACAAATCGGTTCGCTTTGTTATAGCATTTATTAAATTGCTAATTTCCTCATCCATAGCAGTTCCATTATAAACATCAATAATAGTATTTGTATGAAATATTAAAATCCCCAGAATAAAACAACCAATATAATGAACGTTATCAACTTCAAACAGATGTGCTTTGAAATATTCTTTTAAAGTATAGAGGCATGTATATAAAATATAACCTAAAAAGATTCCAAACACTGTACGCATCGGATGTTTTAGCAAAAGAATATCTAAACATTGGCCTAAACGTTTAGAGATGACATCAAAATTAAGCATTTTGCCATCCCTTTACAGTATCATCTGCGCTTACATTTTTTTCTTTCTCTGGGTTGAGAACTTTTCTTCTACCATCTCCGCTATCATTAGAATCAAATTTATCTGTATTTTCTCTTATAAATTTTACCAATTGAATTGCCTCTGGCGCATTTCTTCCAAAATAACCTTTGGCAACACGATAGGTTATGACTCTATCTTTCATCTCAATAAGTACTAATGGTATTAAACCAATAAGAACAGACCAAATTGGAATTCCAAAGAAAAATACCGTTAATGCACTGGCAATGACAATGACAACAGACAATGTTTTTGCTTTCAATAATTTACTTTTTTCATTTAATAAAAACAAATTCACTACAGTTTCATTTTTATTTTTCTTTTCAGCTTCTTCCTTTTTTTTTAGATCGCGCTCTATAAGCGCGATCATCTCCAGTTCCTCTAACGTTTTATTAACGTGACGTATATTTTTAAAGTCAACATTATATTCAACCAGTTTTTTTGCAATACCACTTGATATTGCTGTGCTATAAATTTTCCCTGTTAATGCGTCAGTAGTAACGCTTGAAAAAGCGCCTATGTTTTCTTTATAGTGTACTTAATTAAGAACTCTCTCTCTCTTTCGAGATCTTTTATTTTGGTTTCAATATCTTTCCTTCTTGCTCCTTTGGTAAAAATATCGGAAACTTTCTCAACCACTGTTTCCACATCGTAAACCAGTTTTTCTATGAAATTTGCGATAAGGGTTAATAATGGATTCATTGGTAATGTCCTTTGAGATCTTTAACATTCTATTTGCATTACAATAAATGGGTGCGACAGCACCCTCTTATATTACCCTTTCTTCATTAATTCGCGCTTTATTTCGTCAGTACGCATCGTCACATCGGCTGCGGTGATCGCCTCGTTCATCTTTACGATGTCCTCTATTTCCTGCGGGGACTTCTCTGCCAGATGGAAAATGGCTGCACGTATCACATCAGAACGGGTGAACTTCTCGAAGCGAGGGATGAACTTCATCATCTCCAGTAATTCGAAATACTCGTCTTCTAGCGACATTGTGCGGCTTTTGATTTTCTCTTTGCCACGTGTTGGACGGCCTTGTGGACGGACAGGCTGGCGCATCGGTGTGCTGCTTTTAGGCGCGGCAGCTTCTGCAGCCGGACGTTTTGCCAGATCACCCATTTTCATGGACATTATTCACCCTCCAAGGTCATTACGTATTCTACTAATGCTTCAATCTCGGCCTCAGCCTTTTTGTCGCGTTCGGCTCCGGTCATCTCAAAGATGGAACGACCCGCCTCTTCGGCATCGTCATAGACGTTGCGGTTGTAAAGGTTCACCGGCACCGCCTCGATGCCAAAGGTTTCGACAATTTCTTTTGCAGCGATAATGCGCGCAGCCTGGGAAGGCAGAGACGGGCACTGGTTCATTACAGCACGGATTTTGATTTTGTCATTCATGCTGCTTACGCTGTCGACGATGGGGTCGATGTCACGCAAGGATTTCAGATCACGACGTTTCGGGCGAAGCGGGATAAGGATCACGTTGGCCATCAACATTGCGTGGCGCTGAATTTCGGAGTCAAAACCACCAGCGTCGACTACGACGTAATCGTAACGGCCGCGAAGCGAAGTGATGTGTTTGATGATGTCATCCTGGACATAGGCGAACGGGATCAGCTCCAGTTCTTCATTGTGCCGGCGGTCTTCACACCACCCTGTCGTGGTGCGCTGGATGTCGATATCAGTGATCTGTACTTTCTTTTTCTTTTTGATTTTCAGACAGGCTGCAATTTGCTGCGCAACAGTCGATTTGCCTGGGCCACCCTTGGTGCCGCCCACCACAATGATCTGAGTCATTCGTGATATCCCTACGTGTGATTTATCGTCGTATGAAACAACTTGTTTTCTTATATGCGATATAGCCTAAATGCCTACGGCTGCGGTGTAAAGGTGAAATGAAAGGCATTTGGCGACGGTCACGAGTTTCTTTGACCAATACCGTAGTTTCGGATGTGGTGAGTGCTTTAATATGCCAACCCCTTGATCGTGCGAACATAGACCACGATTAGCGTCTAGCATTTCGTCGAGTACTCACTATGAGCATTGAGCTAAGCAGCACCCAAAACACTTACGGCCTTCTGAACTCAGGAAACCCATACTCTGCTTGCTGGCGCTTCTTCGAGCCACGAGGAGTACATATAGACCAATTAGGGGAAAAAACTCTCAAGCAGCTCGTAGAGAAAAGGCTAATACAAAAGCCACTAAACATGTTCTTTATAAGTTATGGAGCGCTGATTGGTATCGACAGAGGTGGTTTGAAGCAGGCTAGGAAAATTTATGAGGGTATAGAACGAGCAAAAAACGTTCGCTTAGGCCCGCTTCTTTTCGCCTGCGGTATCTACGGTGTTGAAGAGGAAGAAGCTTGGTTGCTGGCAGAGAAATTCAATTCTCTTGAGGCGCTATACGATGCCAGCGTGGACTCTCTGCTAAGCCATGGTTTTTTAAACGAGTCTGTGGCCGTGAATGCATACAATTTTTTTCGCCACCCTGCCAATGTCTTAGCACTTACTGAGTTACAGGAGAAAGCCGGGTTAAAGATAAGTAACGTGAAAATCTGACATCTTGTAGTTCATGACTAAGGCCGCGCTAATTATGTCCGCGCGGCGTATGTGCTACTTCGCGTACCCCCAACGACACAGCCGCTCACCCAGCGTGTTGTGGATCAGGATTTCCCTCTCAGTTTCTTCTGTCAGGGCGTCGTCCTTGCTGATGTAGATAGGGTTTGCCCCA
This sequence comes from Klebsiella pneumoniae subsp. pneumoniae HS11286, assembly GCF_000240185.1. Taxonomy (NCBI): domain Bacteria; kingdom Pseudomonadati; phylum Pseudomonadota; class Gammaproteobacteria; order Enterobacterales; family Enterobacteriaceae; genus Klebsiella; species Klebsiella pneumoniae. The sequence goes on from NC_016838.1 coordinate 47,100, forward strand.
TCACAGAATTGTACGCCCACGGTCTGAGGTTTAATCACGCATCCACTTATCGCGAAGCTCGCGATGAACAGCAGAAGCATCCTTAGTCCTGACTTCATTAATCGTCTCATTTTTCACATCCACTGTGCCTTGAAGCCGTTTGTTGGTTTCTCTCTGCGCCTTTTCCTCCATGGCCCGCCGGGCAGCGCGTCCACCCCAGGTGTACGCCCCAACGAGCACAAAGAAGACGGCAGCCAAAGTCATGATGGTCGATTTGACCTTTAAAAGCAGGCTGCCGTTCATGGTTACACCACTCCTGCCTGATGCTTACGAACTTGCGACCAGGCAATAAAGCCGGCGACAACAATGGTCGCAATACCGAAGATAATGCGAACGGTATCCCCGCTGGTGATATGTCCCTGGGCTTTATCCATCGCAACGGAGATCTGCGGCATTACGTCCGCCAGCTGCGCAATACCGATACCTGCAGTCACCGTTGCGCCTGCAGTTTCTTTCGTGACAGGTACGGCTTTCACTGCAGTTACCGGTTTAACGACACCAGCGCGACGCATACCTTCGTCAATAACTTCGGCCGAATACCAGCTGTTGAGTGTTTTCAACGGGCCACGACCGTTCTCATGACGAATAATCGCCTCCACCAGCGGCCGCATAGTATTGTAGTCATGCAGATCGATGATCATGTCCGGCGTCACGCCTACGGCTTTAGAGACCTCATTGATATATGCGGCCGTATTGTTTTCATGCGGCGGCGCCCAACGCTCGATGACTTCGCGGATCGTATCGATGCTGGAACCGTCTTTTGCGCGGCGCTTATCATGGTAGGTGATGAGCGTTACTGTCAGTGCTCGAATCCCCCATACGGGGTCTTTAAAAGTGCAGAACCGCGGTTCCGCCGGATTGTTTACTAGCCCTTGCCACGGCGACCCCTTATCCAGGTTACCAGGGTTATTGTTACGAATGCCTCTTGGAGTACTCATCCTTGTTCTCCTGTTATTGCAGTCCATTTTTCACGCCATAAGCGGCCAAACCCAAAAGCAGCACGGTGATCAGGAACGAGGTAATTTTGGAAATAATGCCTCCAAAGAACCCGCTTGAAATCGTGTCGAGCCGATTAAGAAGTTTGTCCAGGTTGGAATGCTGAATGCTATGTTGCGCCGGAGTCATATCACCAAAGTAGGTTCGCAGCTGATCGTTGACCTCCTGGCCAATATCATCGCGAAGCTCCTTACTTAATTTTCCTACGACTTCTCGCGCCACAATTGCGGCAATGCGCTCCACCTGCTCTGGCGTCACGCCTGCCATCTCGTTTGACATGTCTTCCTCCATGAATAAGTCAAATCGGATGGCAGATTTATATCATAAATTAGAAATTAATTGTAGGTAAGTACTTACATACAATATCGATTGCTTTTATGCTGCTGTTTCTGGCGTTTGCATCACTAGATCCTTTAGATTTTTGAGCTCTTCTTTAAGTTTTTCGATACAGTTGCATTGCTCCTGAACGGTAGTTACCAGGTCTGCGACAATTGCTGTCTGATCTACGTTAAGGATATTGATCTTCTCGCCATCAATTTCTACATCACCGCTTTGGAAAGTGTAAATCGGGTCCACTTTTTCAGCTTGTTGAGCAATAAATCCACGCCTACGGCGTGTTTCGCCTTTCATGTTGAACTCACATACCCCCAGCGCGTTAATACGCTTGGATGCCCCTTTCTGAGAATCCGTAAAATCTTTTTTCAGCCGCACGTCTGAGCCAGTGGTCATAACATCGCCTTTAGGTGTGGAGATTGTCCCACCGGTGTAAAAGAGCCAGGCATCTTTTCTGTCAAAACCGTCCATATACAGTACCACCCGGTGGTTGTACCCAACGTATTCTTCCAGGTAGAAACCACCCCACGCTCCAGACGTGTCGCCGTTTCCGCCACGCCCTGTCATGCGGGACCGGACTCTGCCACCGGAAACTAACGCGCCAATGGCAGGGGAACCGAAGTCGGTCTGCTGGGACACACAGTCATAGCGACACTGTATCCAGCTGCCGATGTCGGCCGCTTGCCCTACCCGCAGGTCTCTGTCTACCCGTAGATGGCTCCCCTGCACACTCAGTTGATCAGCGGCTGTGGTTATGAAACGAGCAGTGTAGTCGTTGGTACTGTTGTTATGATGAAAATCGATGTACGGAGTGCTCATCGAAAGCTCAATTGCCTGCGCAAAATATTTCCCCGCACTGATGTTGCCCGGAACAGTCATATTGCCGGCACTATCGACCCCCATAATCTCCGTCTGGGTATCTTCAGGGCTAATAGTCGACTTATTCCCCTTCACCACGCTGAAGCGCGTTCCGCTGCCTACCATCAGCTTTCCGTAGGTGCCTGATTTTTTGACCAGTCCAATATCGTTGTTCCTGCCCAAAATAAAACCGGAACTATCGCTGGTTATAATTTGCGAGCCGGCGAGGTTGTTTCCCCCTGAAAGTTTAGCCAGCGCATCCAGATCCGAGGCCTTTGCCATCCCGGCAATCGCCGGTACGGTCACCTGCGTACCTGTTATAGGGTCTGTCATCGTAATATTGCCACTACCTGTTAGTGCTGTAGACCATCCTTGAACAACGTTACGCCAAAGGGTAAATGCGCTGGCTAGTTGATTTGCAAATGATGAAGTGCTCGCTGTTTCTGATGTGATAATTCCATATTTCGCGCCAGAAAAAGCTGTTGTGATGTTTCTCGTCAAAGTCAGTTGAGTGTCATTATTTACTGATTTGATGGCATACAGATCAGCACTTCCATTGCGATAAATGACTAAAATTGAACCCTCTTGAATACCAAGTGCGGGCTCCGACCACTTTGTTGAAATACCAGTAACCTTTGCCTGGTTTGCTGCACCCGTTACGGTGCCAACTTCATACATTGCCATAATTACATTCCTTGTAATTTTAATGAGCGGCTCTCAAAGAGCCGCCTGAAACTTAAGCCAGAGAGATGGAGCCAGTAGTTCTGTACATCGAGACAACCCCTGTAAACCGGAACTGACCGCTATCGCCACGGTTCGGCCACTGAATGGTAATCTGGTGACGTTGACCGAAGTTTGACGCCGGGATACGGATTGAGAAGATTGATGTTTCAAAGTCCTTACCATCGTTTCCAGAGTCAAAAGTCCAAACGGTCGTTTCATCAACGCGAATTGTTACGTTCTGACGCCATACCTGAACAATCGCAACGGAACCATTGAACACCATACGCCGTTCAAAGGGCATACCGTCAATCGTTGCAATCAGGTAGCGCGTGCCGGATGAGGTATTCCCGGAAGCTGGCCAGTTTTTAACAACACGGTCGGTCATTGTCACAACGTCACCAACAATTTTATTGGCCTGAACAGTGCCAAGCACAGTGCAGTTCTCGTTAATAGTCACGTTATTAAGCACACCAGTATTTGCGTGAACTTCACCTCGAATAACTACGTTGTTGAACTGTGAACTACCGTCTTTTCCAATTCTCCAGCCATTTGAACCGTTAACGAAATTGTCAGATCGGATTTCACCGCCAATTTTTGCATTGGTGATGGAGCCATCCTTAATCACAGCGGCATTCATGTAGGCAACGCCATTTTCCACAACAAATGGTGTGGTCGTGTTTCCGTTAGAGGTATTGATTAAGCCGAAGCGATCAGCCTGAACCAGAAACTGGCTCTGCAAATTTTTGCCATCGATACCTAAAGCGATACCAGCAGCATACTTTTTACCGTTGCTGTTGGTTTCCATTTTGACCATCCAGGTACTGCTAACGTTGCCGTTTTCAACAACCGTTTTCTTCAGCTCCTGCAGCTCGGCTGACTGGCCTCCTACCTGAGCTGTCAAATTCGTCTGCTGCTGAGACAGTGCGCTTATCGTTGTGGCCTGGGTCTGCTGAGTTGACTTAATTGCCGCCAGAGAGGTGGTGGCGTTATTCAACTCCGTCTGGTTTTTGATGTTTGCCGATGCCTGCGCGTCAATTTGCGACTGCAAGCTGGTATTCAGCGACGACTGCGTTTTCTCGTTGTTGGTGATGGTCTGCGCCATCTGATCAACCTTCGAAGACGCATCATTCACCTGGGACGTCAAAGAGGACAGCTGAGACGCCTGGGATGTCACCTGCCCTTCTACATTGGTAACACGTGAGGTAAGGCTGGTGAGCGCGGATGCGTTCGCATTAGCCGAATCCTGTGCCTCTTTTGCGTCCGTGATATCGGTGACAACTACATCATCGATATACAGATCATATCCCGGCGTACCGGAGCCAGTTGATCCGCGGGTAGACACCCAGAATACGCCGCGAGTGTGGCCAGTCGCTACACGGAGCGTGCCGGTGAATTTCTTCCAAGTTCCTCTGCCCCCCAACGAACCTTCAGTGATGGTGATCGCCGACGGCCAGTTGATATTGTTGGCAGCGTTTTGGGTCTGCAAACCAACGATTGTTGACCACCCGGATGATGGCGACTGATCTGCCGGCATCATCGCCCAGAGTTCAATGCGGAATACCGCATTTTCTCGCAGAGCAATCCACTTACCAATGGATTTATCGCTGTTTCCGCCCTCACCGGCGCCGCGGGAAACACGCAACGACTTCGCTCCGCTTCGCTTCTGAGAGCTGACGACGACCGCACGCGAGCCGCTGATCTGCTGGTTTTCGGAGTACGTCTCCAGAGAACCATCAAACCACGGGTTACTACCCATTGCCTGAACAGTGCTCAAAGAGTTTTTGAGCGAAGTTGTCTGGCTGCTCTGGGTTTCAATTTCTTTCTCGTTCTGCGTGACGCGGTTCGTTAATGCCGTTAACGCAGCTGCATCCGCTTTCTTCGAAACATTTGTGTTTGTGGTCGCAAGGTCATTCTTAAGTTGCGTAACCTGGCTGCCCTGGCTGGTGATGTCATTCTCTGTCTTGGTCACACGACTATCGAGCTTAGTGATCGCGCTCGAGTTCGCCTGAGTTTCAACAGAGTCGGTCACATCGACGACATAAAAATCATCAAAGTACATCGCGCCGGCTGACAAGAAAGCAGTGAACTGAACGTCAGCAAGGACATCCTTTGTCGCCTTCCATGTCCATGACACCTCCTGCCAGTTAGAGGTGAACGGGCCATAAGCCTTACTTGCAATCAGGCCATTACCGTCCGCCACACGGAATTTTGTATTGTCGGTCGACTGAATGGTGGTATTAGGGTCCTGCTTTGCCCAGATACCAATTTTGTACGACCGATCCTTTTTGAAGGAGATCTTCTGGCCCACGCCTGCAGAACCACCCGCCGCCAGTTTGGCGGCTTTGGTGCCAAGATGTGGAACCTGCAGCGTTACCACCGTGGCAATCCCGCTCCAGCCTGTATAGCCCTCCGTACCACGCTCAAAAGACGGGTTTACGATCAGGTTCCCGGGGATCTGGCTTGCTGCATCCACGCTGGCGTTACTGGACGCAAGGCTGTTTTCCAACGCCGTTGTCGAGGAGCTCAGGGAGTCAATATTATCTCCCTGGTTCTTCACTGTGTTCTGGAGCGTTGTAATTGCAGATGCGTTCGCATCAGCCTTCATCATCACACCGCCGGCGGCGCCCAGTCCCATCATTACCCCGTTCACAACTCGACTGAGGTCGAATGTGGGCGGTGCCGTCGCCACCGGTTGGCGCACGCAGTTCCAGACCATCGCCAGGCTTCATGCCTTTGCGGCCAAGGAGAATGTAGGCACCACGATACGGTAAGGAGTTGACGACTTCGGATGTACCACCAAGAGATTCCAGAGCAGACAATACCTTACCTCGGTTGCCAGATGGCTCATCGAATGTCAGGACGCAAACGTAAGTGCCACTGGCCAACGCCTCGATATCAGCCGACATCGTGGCACCATTATTCGCGCTGCCAAAAACATCGTATGTTTTGGATGTCGCAATCACCGTTGATCCGTCGCTGTGTTTTGCAAAAGTGACCAGCGCCCAGCTGCGACCAGGGGTAAACAGGTTCTTGCCGCTTTCATCAAAAACCCCAGGAGTTACGCTGTTGCCATTCCCCCGTGCAGTGACAGTAAACACAGTGCGACGGTTCATCGAGGCCTGCAGGCTGGTAATGCTACTGTTCGCCGCAGTTAAATCGCCCCCCTGAGATGTCACCGTGTTCCGGAGATCCTGCAATGCAGAAGCATCAGCCTTCTTGGCAATGTTGTTCTGAGCTGTCGATAGCCCGTTTTCCAACGATGTGGTGCGATTTCCGATAGAGCTAATGGAAGTGCCTTGCTGATTCACTTTCGTTGTCAGCGAATCCACAGCCGACGCACTGGCGCTATCAGACGGAGACTCGTTCCAGTCGGAAACAACGTTACCTACCTCAAACTTCGGACTGTTGATGTACACCGTCTGGTCTTTGGAGGTATTGCTCTCGATACGGCACAGAATCAGGCGCTTGGTGCCCGTGGTAGGTGTCTGTTTCCACTTAACCCAATAGCGGGCCCATGAAGTGGTCAGCGTGAACTGCGCACGACCATCAGTGTTGTTACCTTTCGCACCCTGGCTGGTCTCGATAGACGTTGTGGTGTTCGGATTGTAGAAGAACGCCGTCATCGTCTGGCCAGCAACGCCGCCTTTCGCATAGAAGCTGTAAACGTACTCCCCTGCATCGACCGGCGACTCAAGCGTGATTTCCCGCAGATCCTTGTAACCGGAGCCAGCTTTTACAGTTGCGCTAATTACCGCGTTACCACGATACGTATCGCTGACAACGTTCGACCAGCCGGTCATATCGCCGGAGTTCTTGATCAGGTTTGTACCGCCGACAGAAATTGCATCAACCTTGTTGTTCAGATTCGTGACAGAAGAACTCGTTGAGTTAATGTCTTTTTCGGTCTGGGTAACACGGTTGGTCAGTGCCGTCAGAGCATTGGCGTCCGCTTTTTGTGCAACGTTTGCATTTGTTGTTCTCAAATTGTTCTCAAGATTGGTAGTGCGTGTACCAATACTTGAGATATTCTCCCCCTGTTGATTTACCGTAGAGGTCAGCGAATCAACCGCTTTCGCCGTGGCGTCGAGGGAATCCTGGACTTTGGAGGAGTCGGTTACGTTCCGCAGATGCCAGTCAGTCACATACCAGACGGTGCCGAATGGGCTGGACTGGTTAATTTGCAGGAATGGACGGAAGAAGCCGCGATCGACAATCCCCTGAGTAATTTTGAATCGCCAGGTTACTCGCTGCCATGTGGCCGACGCCTTGCGGTTGCCGCCGGATGACAGAGGCGCGCCCACGCTGCCGCTTGGCCTTGTTGCGGTTCCGAGATACAGGTTGAAATCAGCGGAGCCGGTACCACACGCGACGAGAGCAGACATTTCATAGACATCCCCCAATGTCGCCGGAATAGCAGCAAAATTTGGGTGATGGTCGCGAGCCGCAATGCGTGCGACATAAGCGTATGGGCAATTGGCTGGCACGCCCTCAGACGAGCTGGAAACCACAGTGAAGCCCATCTGACTAAACTCTGGGTCAAATGTCGGGTTGCTAATCAAATCGCCACTTGTCGCATTCCCTGCGCGTACAGATGAATTAAGCGCAGTGATACTGCTATTCGCAGAGGATAAGCCCGATTCTGTTTGATCGACGCGCCCGGACAACACGCTTAAAGCGCTCTGATCCGCTTTTTTACTGACGTTGTTATTGGTCGTTGCCAGGTCATTTGTCAGTTTGGTGATGCTGTTACCCTGACTGGTGATCTGGTCGCCCTGTTGGGAAACGGTCGAGTCCAGTGTCGAAATCGCATTGGCATTAGCGTCTGCTGTACTTTGCGCATTGTAGGCATCAGTCACTTCGGTAATGACCAGGTCATCAATGAGGAATGAGTTACCCGCCTTAACGCTGCTAACGTTAGGAATAGAAATCCTGACCATTGCCTGCTTAATACCGCTCTTCGTTGATTTCAGGTAACCAGAAACCTTCGTCCATTGAGTTGAAGAGAGATCCTTTGCCGCTTTGGTAACTGCCGGCCACTGCCAGGAGTTGTCCTGATACTGGAGCGATAAGCCAATGGAGATCTGTGCATTCTCGGCCATAGCGGTACTCTTGGCATCCCGCTTAACCCAGCATTCCATATAGAAGACTGCGTTATCGCGTACCTGGAAACCGCTGAAAATGTGATTATCGCTGTTATCAGTTGCGTTAGCGTTGTAATCATTCGGACGCGTCACACGGATGCACTTATTACCGCCATGCGAGTCATCAGTGGTCACGATAACGCGATTATTTGATAGATTGTGGCCAACCGCGTAGCTTTCAAAAGTGCCATCAGGAAGCAGATTAGCGCCGCGTTTGGATTGCTGGTTCAGAGAGCTGTTGAGCGACGTAATGTTGCTGTTCGCCGCCGTCAGACCGGACTCAGTCTTCTCTACCCGACCTGTCAGCGTAGTGACTGCCGACTGATCGGCCTTTTTCGCGATGTTTGCGTCAGCGGCTTCGAGGTCATTGGTCAACTTAGTGATGCTGTTGCCCTGACTGGTGATCTTGTCACCCTGCTGCGTCACCGTGCTCGACAACGTAGACAGCGCATCGCTATTAGCCTTGATCTTCACCTCATCCGTGATATCAAAGACCTTAAAGGTATCAACCCAGATTTCGGCATTAGCCGGGTGCGCGTAAAGCTTAAAGTTCTGGCCATCAGCGTTAGAGGCAGTAAGTCCAGTCTCCCAGGTAATGGTCTGCCACTCACTGGTTAGTGTGACGTTTTTATCTTCATAATTGCTGTCGGTCTGGCCGATTTTATTCTGGCGCCGGATCAACATGTTCATCGCCCCGGACACGCCCTTGGCTTTAACCACAACACGATATTTGCGCTGACCATTAAGCGGCAGCGGCTTGTTGTTGTTGGAGAAGATGCCTGGGCTGGTAGTGGTCGTCCGGTTCAGCTTAACCCCAGCCTTACCATCACCGAAGTTGCCGAAAGTGACGCCCGCCGGATACTGGATATCCCACGCAGTTGCACCCTGCAGGAAATCGTAGTTCGGGATCAGGTTGTCACCGGCGTTTCTGGCAGCGGTCAGGGTGTTATTCAGGTTCGTGATGCTGTTACCCTGGCTGGAAATCGTATCCCCCTGCTTGGAGACCGTATTTTGCAGCGTAGACAGCGCCTGTGCATCTGCCTTATTCGCCAGATTAGCGTTGGTCTGTTCGAGGCTGTTTCGCAGATCAGTAACGCTCTGCGAGGTGCTCGTGACGCGATCACCTACAGTGCTGACGTTTGAGGTGACGGCGCTAATGGCATTCGAAAGCGCGTTCATCCCAAGAGCAGAATTCAGCTGGGCTACCTTCTCGGACAGTTTAAAGCCGAGGTTAATGTAAGCCTGACCAGTCCATTGGTTCACCAGGAACTCAACCGTGCTCCAGCCAGCTTTCAGATCAAAGCTAACCGTATTCCAGCTTGCATTACCAAAGGCAACCCTAACACCGTTCACGTACACGGCGCCCGTATCATCAAAAACACGGGACCCTGGTGCCATAGTGATGGTGGTATCAGCATTAACCTTCACGAAGGCTTTGTAATGCGCGATCACGTAACTGCCGGCGCTCGCAAAGTCCAGTTTTTGCCGCGTCAGGAACCTCATCGATCGAGATTGGCGCCTTACCGTTGATATCGCTAAAAGTCGGCTCGGTGGTATTGTTCGCCAGTTGTACGCTGTATACGCTACGCACCCACATGTTCTGGCGGCCGTTAACCATCTGGTTTGACAGCGAAGTGATGCTGTTGGAGTTAGACGTAATGTCTTTTCCCTGCTGGGTCACGGTGCTGTTGAGGGTTGATAACGCATTGGACGTCGCATCAATCGCTTTCTCATTGCTCACGTCAACGCAGAAGACGTCATCGAGATACATATAGCCGGAAGCGACACTTGCGCGCAGAGACACAACCACGCTGGCGGTTTTGGCTGGCGTATACTCCCCGCTAATAAGTGCCCAGTTAGTCGATAGCCCGGCGCCAGTGATCGAGATATCCTTTAACGGCGTCAGATCTGCGTTTCGAAGGCTAATCTTGTTGTTGCCGGCATTATTGATCGCGAAGTCAGCGGATTTGCGAACCCATGCGCCGATACGATAAGTCTTGCCAGCCTGCAGCTCGACCGTTTGATTGCAGCCTGAGTCACCGCCAGAGGCCAGTTTGCCCGCCTGGATGATGTATTTCCCCGATTTGGGGGTCTGGGCCTCCAGCAGAGTCCAGCCGACATACTCCCAACCTTCGAAACCACGTTCAAAAGAGTTGTTTTTGAGCATGTTGCCGATGATCGCTTTCGAGGCATCAGCATCAGCATTGGCGTTATCCAGCGAGTTTGACAGGCTGGTGATGCTCTGGGACTGGCTGGAGATCTGATTTTCAGCAGCAGTTACGCGGTTTGTCAGATTAGTCACAGCTGAGGCGTCAGCTTTGTTCTTGATGCTGTTCTGCATCGAAGTGATCTGTTGCCCCTGACTTGTGATGGTGCCCTCAACAGACGATACCCGAGAGGTCAAAGCATTGGTGGCACTGGCGTTCGCCTCAATCGCCAGAGCATCAGTGACGTCAACAAAACCAACATCATCGAAGTACTGAGAACCGGTTTTGAGAGAAGACATGATCGATACGTCAACTTTACCGGTCAGCGTCGCCTTCCAGGTATCAGAGACCTCTTTCCATGTTTCATCTTTGGGCAGATTCTCCGGACGGATCGGAATCTCTTTGAGCAACGTGGCCGCGCCAATACGCAGTTTGTTGTTGCCAGGGCTGCTGATCACCGCATCAGTGGTGCACCGCACAAAAGAGGACAGCTTGTATATCCGCCCTTCGACGACGCTTACAGATTGCGTGATTTGCACCGTGCCGGCGGCGCAAACAAGAATTTTGCTACCAGAATGGGGCGCACTCGCCTTGATAACACTGGATACGCTGTTGCCTGCAGACCAACCTGCCAGGTCACGCTCAAAGGAGGCGTTAACCAGCAAATTGCTCGGGTTGCTTTTGGCAGTATCGGTATCGCTCTGAATATCGCTCAGCGAGTTATTCAGGGTGGTGATACTTTCACTCTGGCTGCTAAGGGTTTTATCCTGCTGGGTTACGGTCGACTGCAGACCGGTGATCGCCTTGCTGTTCGCAGATACACCAGACTCAACACTTCCTACGCGATTATCCAGCGTAGACAATGCCGCACCTTGTGATTTAAGGGTATTGCCCTGCTCTTCGACCTTCTGGGAAATTGTCTGTACCGCACTGGCATCGGCCTTCTGGCCAAGGCTTGTTTGCAACCCGGTAATCTTGCTTGCCTGGGAAGCTTGTTCAGTGGACAGCGTATGCAGCTCTTCTGCAACAGAGGCTTTGTTTCTGTTGAATTCAGTCTGCAAGGATTCACGCGCACTCGCTTCCGCAGCATCGGCGGTGATACGAGCATTTTTCTCCTGATAGATCAGACCGGAGCGAATGTCGTCCAGATTTCCGCTTTCAGAGGAACCGCGGATTTGTGCAGCCAATGTGCTGCGCGCCTGCGCTTCGGCGGTATCCGCATTCGCACGAGCCTGCTGCTCTTCCTGTAACGCGGCCATGCCTGCGCCCGGCGTCGGTCGACCGACAGCGATCCAGTCGAATAACAGGTAATTGTCCGCATCCTGACCTGAAGTGAAATCGAAGCGGAAACGACGAATCGTTGTCGAATCTCGCCACTCAAGGTCGTGCAGGGTCAGAATCGCAATACCCTTGTCATCGTATTCCGGTTCATTGATAACCACGGAGCGACCAGCATTCCAGCCGGTTTCATCAGCGCCGATCCAGAACATTTTGGCGTTCCAGGTTGGGTTGCCAACCTTTTTAATGCGCATCTTAATGAAACGATAAGCATGGGCATCGATCGTCAAGCCGTTAGGGGAACGACAGGTTGAGGTCGGATTGTTCGCTTTCAGCCAGCCATCGCTGGTGACGCTCATTGGCGTGTAGCCGTTATCATCTTCCGTCCAGCCTTCAGCGTCCTGGTCGAAATACCAGATTTTCAGAGAGTCGAACTGTTCTCCTGTGCCGGCGGCAATCTGCGAGATCTGTCGCGCGAGATTTTCGTCACCGGAGGTCACAACCTCAGACAAGCTATCGATAGAGGTTTTCAGCTCATTCTTCGCGCTCAGCAGTTGGTCGGCCGCTTGTTTGGCTGCATCATTAACATCTGCAATACGGTCATTCGTCTCTTTCTGAATGGCCGCAGTCAGATCTTTGCTGGTCTGGGACAGCGACGTTGTCAGTGATGACTGCGCATTCTTAATCTCCTGCGACAGAGCAGCGTCGCCGTCTTTAATAGACTGTTTTGCAGCTTCAATTTGGCTGTTTACGTTGGAGATGTTGGTATTGATCGTCTGGTTGACCGTATCGATATTGTCGACAATTGTCTGATTGACGGTATCAATGTCCTCTTTCAGCGACTGATTGACAGAGTCAACCTGCGCCTTAATTTCGGAGGAGGTTTGCGCAAGGTCGTTTTCAACTTGCTGAATAGACTCGTTGACTGAGTTCTGAACCTCGCCAATGGCGTTGTCTACCGCCTCCTGAGTGGCTTTGCTGTCGATTTCGTCGAGCAGCTCCTTGCCGAGTTCAGAAGATGTGATCTTATCTTTCAGGAAAGACAATACGTCGCGAGTGGTGGCCTCTGTACCGAGGTTAGAGTTAGGCTGGCCTACCATCCCACGTTTGTTTACCGCACGAATCCAGTAATACCAGGTCTCGTTGTCACCCAGCCCAGCGTGAGTGAAAGTCGTTGTGGCGGCCTGAGCAATGAGTGTCGCGGTGTCCAGCTTATTTGTTTTGGACGCATACACGTTGATCTGCGCGAGGTCGACTGAATCAGGGTTAACCCAATTCAATACCACGTTACGATAATCCCCCACCGCGGTCAGTGATGTGGGCGCCCCTGGCGGCGTCATCGTGCCTTTTACCTGATAGACAGCAGTAATGATCTCGGATTTTTTGCCGCCGAAGGAAACGGAATACAGCTGGAAGTCATATCGCCCATTTTCGGCAACATTGACGATTTCATATTGTTCTTCCGTGGCGCGGGCAGATTGCCAGTTGGAGACGTTGCCCTCGTCGGAGCGGCGCCAGCTGACCCAGTATTCTGGTGATTTACCTTCCCAGGCAAGCATCAGCTTCACGGACAAGTTGCCCGGACTGGACAGATAGGTGCCTTCTGAGATGACCAGATTGCTCGGTTTGGAATATGTGGGATCAAGAACCGTCGTATTTTCTGGAACGAGCGTGGCCCCGTTATCAATCGCCTGGTACTTAGATGCATTGTTCTGCACCACCGTGATATCAAACGACCCCGGGGTTTCACCTTGCGCGATAGCGACAACGCGCGCCCGCATTGGAACCAGGTCTGGTTCGGTGATCGTCCAGACGCCATTCGCTACTGGTTGATCGGCTGTGGCCAACGCCGTCTTGAAGGTAACTTTAGTGATGTTGTCGCCGGTCTCGTTGATGTCTCGCTCAACGATTTTGCCTTCCTGATTGATGATGCGGATGAAGCTACCGCTCTTTTTCAGAGAGACAGGTGCATCGAGGGTGATGCTGTTTTTGGTGAAAGAGACAATGCGACCGGAATTGCGTTTGCCGGCACGATATTTGTTCTGAATCAGAACGGTTTCGCCCGGCATCAGGAACGAGGCGTCCAGGCCCGCGGTAAAGGTGATCATGTCTGACTCCATACGCGCGGTATAGAGCAGCCACAAACCTACACGATGAGCCTGACCTCGGCTGGTGCATCCGAACGCAACGGCCTCGGTCTTGCGCTCCCCATAACGGGCCATCGCTTCCTGATCTTCAACATACTCAACGTTCTGCTTATAGCCGTCTTGTTTGTTGTTATAGGTAATCAGAGCAACGGACGGCCGATCTTTTCGAGCAGAGCCTTTATAGGTAAACAGGCCATCTTTTACGTTTGCGTTGGTAAACAGCATGACAGGGTCAGACGGGCTGTCCTGCATGATATTCACCATGCCACCAGCCCAGAAAACCATGCCACGGAAAGCGCCGGCAATATCCTGAATCAGACGATAAGCGTCCTGACGACTGGTGATCTGGGTGTTGATTGCAAAGCGTTTTTCTTTGCCGCCAAAGCCATCATCAACCTCTTCGTCGCAGTAGCGACCGATCTGATAAAGCTGGCCAAGGTCAATCATTGACTCCGAAACAAATTTGCCGAGGCCATAACGAGCATTGGTCAGCAGATCGAACAGAATCCAAGCAGGGTTTGAAGATGACAGAAGCTTAAATGTTCCATCCCAAACGCCGTTATAAGTGTTTGTATTTTCATCATAATTCGAAGGCACACGGATTTTGAGGCCACGGATAAGATACGAACGTGACGGCATAGAGCTACCAAACTGCTCAGAGTTAACCTTAAGGCCAACCAGAACGGAGTTCGGGTAGTTCATTGGGGTGTCAACGATCTCACCGATAGAGTCGACCCAGGTATCGTTAAAGAGATACTGATCGTTGCTGTCGGCGGAGAGACGAAGCACGCGCACTTTATAGGCACGCCCAGGCTTTGGAAGCTGGATTTCGTAACTGCGGTAGTAGACACCAGTCTTTTTCGCAGTCAGCGTCACGTCAGAGCTGCTCTCACCTGTAGCAATCACGTCATAGAAAGAGCCATTGCCATTGGCCAGCTGGAACTTAAACTGGACAGAAGTACCGTTTGTGTCCCCTGTTTTCTTGTCAATGCTACGCAGCGACGGGAACTTCATGATCACTCGGACACGATCAGCGTCGTCGTTATCGATGGCGACCGTAACCGCGTTTGTGGTTTTCAGCTGTGTGTTAACGGCCTTTGGCGTTTCGACAAAATCGAAACCAGGCATCGGGCTTTGGTCTTGCGAACCATCCCGGAAATCCCAGGTTACACCGGAATAGTTGAATGATCCGTCTTCGTTCTCCAGCGCCACGCCATCGATGAAGATAGATTTAGCACCGTTAATAAGCCCACCAACAACACCTTCCCCGAGCAGATCGAGGATAGACGCCATGGCCCGCGAATTAACGGTATCATCCGCTTCAACTGGTGTACGGCTTGAGCCTGAGCTCTTTTTGCCGCCCGCTCCCGCAATCAGGAGGGGCAATCTCTTTTTCTTGAACTGATCCATGTTCAAAAAACTTCCCTTACAGTTGGTCTATGGTGATTGAAGAACTCACAATCTGTGAGCCAACTAAAATTTCCTCGCCGTAATTAAGCTGAACCGGGTTTCCCTGGTTGCTGGTGTTTTGAGGCCCATCGAAATAAAACGAATCCGTGTTATCCGCCTGTCTGACAGACGCATTTGATGCCTGCGGCGAAATCAGCATGGACACACCGCCCATCATCAATGACATCCCTCCCATCACCAGCGCGGAAGACGCACCAAAAGTCAGCCCAGAGGCCAGAGCGCCGACAGCGATCATCGCGGCGCCCACGAAAGTCTGGAACCAGCCAAACGCCTTACCACCGCTGCCACGTGGTACGGGAGTAATGCGGATTTTTGCGATATTTTCCGACTCGCCCATCATCTGGTATTCGGTGTCGTCTATTGACCACTTGTGGCCCTGCTTATTTGTGACCTGGATGTGGTACTTATCGAAGTGGTTACGGTTACGCTTAATCCAGGCTTTAAAGCCCGGGCGATTCGCCTCAATCAAATCGATGGCTTGTTTGGTGTTGCGCACCTTCAATTTCCAATGGCGGCCAAAGTTCTTTGCCATCGCACCGCCGAGTTGAACATGAACTAATTCAGACACGTCTCGTCTCCCTTGAGTAAATCCCTGTGACGCAGGTGATGCGTCGTGTGCTTCTGATACATCCCACCGTAATAAGCCCGACAGCTGAGACGGTCGATCTGGTGATGCATGATCATGCCGTCGCCGATGTATACCGCGCAGTGATCTGGCATTTTCCCGTACTGGATGAAGAAGATGTCGCCGCGCTGGGGTTCCGTCCCCGGTGCCATGCGGACAAGTCCTTCATTTCGGTAGTTCTGGTCGAGGATGTCGTTGTCCCCCGTGTACCAGGAAGGAATATGCAGGTGGGCGTTTGCATTCAGCTCAACGTCAAATTCACGCTTTAGGTAATCGCGGCACAGCATCCAGCAATCAAACACACCGAATACGTATGGGCGACCGAGGTAGGGCATCTCAAAACCACACGGATAAATGACGTTCATTTCGCTAAAGTGGAATGGCATATCGCTTTCCACATTTTTGCGAATTGCCAGAATCATCCACGGTAGTTCCGTCGCCTCGCACCCGGAGCGATCCGGGTCTGACGCCTCTGCGCTGCGCTCAACGTGAGAGTGCCAAATAGCGATCACTTCCCCAGCATCTTCGGCCGCAATAATGTCGCTGGCACGCATGACAAAATCCTCACGTGGCGTTTCAGAGACATTCATCGCTTCCATAAAGCGATATTTCTCACCCTGTGTGCGTACCAGAAAGCCACACGCTTCATTCGGGTAACGTTGGATAGCGCAACGATAGATATCCTGCATGACTTCTGAGCCCAGCTCAGGTAACGTCTGGTTACTCATATCGTGTCGCCCCAATAAATCCGCCAAAATGAATAACGCCATTCGCGAAGTAGTTGCGACGAGCATTACAGGCGTCGTAACGCTTGGTGCAGTAGTCGGCGCCGGCCAAAGAGGTTTGCTGGTTGTTTTTGTCGAAATATGGGCCGGTGTAGCCACACTCTGTTCCGCGATATTTCCACGGGCAGCTGTTTTTGATGATCTGACGATACGGCAGTTGAACACCCATCAGATCTAAGACGCTGGACAACTCGAATTCGACATACTGGTGTGTCTCCAGGGTCTTCTGTTCGACGAACCACATTTCATCAGCAAAATGCTGACTTGGGTCTGCGGTCGGGTTTCCATCCGGAAAGTTCACCGCGTCCAGAAAACGTGCCAGCGTCATCTTGCGAATGATTTTGCAGCCAATCAGATCGTCATTGGCCTGCAGCTCCGCAGAAATTACACCGTCGTAGTTGGAAACCTGAATCTTTGGACGAGGAAGTGTTCCCTGACCGCTTTTATCAAAGCCAGACGCTTTAATTGGCCACGGCTCATAGGAAACTCCCTGCCAGACAATTGGCTGGCTAAGCCCGTTGGTGCCGGCATGGAAATACAACTTGCCGCCGGAGGTTGTCACCGACATATCCAGCTCGAACAACTCAATGAGCGAAGAAGGCGATAAACTCTGAATATCAGCTCTAATACCCATCACTTCATCCTTGAAAAACTCAACGTCACATCCTGTGACGTTGGTATATAATAATAGATAAGTACTTACTTATCTATAGTCGCAAATTAAGACTCAAAAACCTGTCTAAATGTTGCCGTAAGCACTTGATAACCTGGGTAACGTTTTACCGTATGGCTATCACAAACCACGATAATTGCTTTGCCTCTTGGGTTAGTCCAAACGAATGACTCCACCCCTGCGCGGGCAGTCAAAAAGTCATCAACGTCGTTTACCACGTCATGGCTACGGGTGAACGTGAGAGACCACTCTTCTTTAATCCGATTGAGCCCCTGCGACTGGCGCTGCTCGTAATCATCGCCGTAGTTCAGCACGGTCACGTTAGGCTTTACGGTTTTCTCAGACTCATAATCTGGATACCAATTAAATACTTTCCTCGACATATCACTTCCTTGTTATGGCCGCCCGCTAAGGCGGCCGGCTTTACTACCCTCTGGTGGTATGCGGATTAAGTGAACCACCAGAACGTTTCTCTTCGGCAATCGTCTCAAGCACAATCGACTTAATTTGCCGCGCTGCACCGTTCCAGAGATTGCTCTCGCTTCCACTGCTGCTCTCGCTGGTTCGTCCATCCTTGGTCACATTGATTTGAATTGAGACAGGGGACACCGCGTTACCCGTACTCTTTCCAGCCGACTCTGCAGAAAGTGTGACTGGAATGGTTCGACCATCTGGCAGCGGTACGTAAGCCTCATTCATTGAGCCCTCGCCAAACATCGCCAACTGCGGTGAGGTGGCGATTCCGCCTTTCTGATAGGCTCTCAGAGGTACAACCCCTTCCTTGCCAAAGATGCCGCCATTGGCGTGTTTCTTCACATTAGGCTTTGGCTCAGATGAAGACGATGAAGCTGACCCAGCCCAGGCGGACACTGCGGTACTGGCCAGTGACAGACCGAAATTTAGCCAACGGCTGGACGAACTCGACGACGAAGCACCTACCATGGCGAATGTAGCTGCCAGCGCCCCAGCCGCGGTAGACAGATTCCCCATACTGAGGATGCTGCTGTTAACCGCTTTGGTTTGATCTTTTGTAGCGTCAGTACCGGTGAACAATGACTTAGTCCAGTCCCAGACGCCATTCACCGCCTGACTTAAACCACTGGCCGCATTCTGAGACGCTTGCCCCATAGAGTTCACGCCGGAGGCTGTCTCCTTAGTGGCCTCGCCGACAGATTTATCCCCATTGGCCACCGACACACCAGAATTACCTAGCTGAACCCCTTGATTAGCGATCGCAGACGCTACGCCATTCATGAGATTTCCACTTTGTGCATTGCCAGCGTTTGTCGTTCCCATTCCCAACATATTCATGAGAGGCAGAGTGATCTGAGTCTTCACGACCATGTTGGTGATGTCTTTAAGGAACGATGTGGCCAGACTGGAGATGCTCATCTTCCCGTTAACAACAAAGTCAGTAAGCGTGTCAGTTAAACCGCTAAACAGATCTGTCCAGGTACCTTCGATCTGGTCAGCCAGGTTTTCATATTCCAGAGCCAACTGCTGGGTCGCTGTGCCTGTTTGCTTAATCAGCGCATTATTGCCAGCGGCCACCAGCTGATTAAGCTGCTTGTTGTAAAGCGAGATGATTTTCGGGTCAGTCGCCTTATCACGCAGCTCGATCAGCGCCTTAAGATTGCGGTTGTAGGTATCCGAAAACTCGGCAGCCTTCTCCTCATGGCTTTGCATCAAGCCTGCGCTGATAATCGAATCCGATTCCGGCGCCCAAGCGCTG
This sequence comes from Klebsiella pneumoniae subsp. pneumoniae HS11286, assembly GCF_000240185.1. Classification (NCBI taxonomy): domain Bacteria; kingdom Pseudomonadati; phylum Pseudomonadota; class Gammaproteobacteria; order Enterobacterales; family Enterobacteriaceae; genus Klebsiella; species Klebsiella pneumoniae. Next base: position 66,107 of record NC_016838.1, read on the forward strand.
ATCATTTGCTCGACGTTACGGCGATTAAACATTTCACGGTATTCGGGGGTAGCGTTCCTCAAATCCGCGAGACGTTTTTTTGGCCTGGTCAACCATCTCCTGCGAGATAAACTCGTTAGGCGTGGCGTTTGCAAGATCGGTTAGTGACTTGGTGACATCACGCAGCGACTGATCAAACGACACAGTAGCCTTTGAACTTTCGCCCATTTGCCCCATGAGCTGATCAGCTTTATCCAGAGCCTTCTGGTAGCCGGCAGCCAGCTTCTGTTGCGCTCTTTCCTCCCTTTTCGCGGCGCGTTCAGAGGCATTCGCAGTACGCTTCCCTGCCCTCTCGGCAGCAGCGGCATCTTGTTCACGAGCTTTGGTTAATGCGGCTATGGCGGCTGCACGCTCCTTCTCGCTCATCTTTTCCAGAGAAGATGCAGTTGAGGCTTTCTGCAGGTTAAGCTGAGTTTTAAGCTGCTTCGGCCCAATGATAGGTTTTCCTTCAAAATCCATCATTGGTGTGCCATCAGGCAGCGTTCGCTGGTAAACCGCAGAGTCCATCTGGTTGCGCATGTACTGCGCGAGCGCTTTGTCAGCGCCTTTGTCGCTGGTGCCCAACCCAAGCACTGTTCCTTGGTTGGTCTTCACGCCCTTCCCGGTTTTCGCCGCGTTATCGCGTTCAAACTCAGCCTGTGTCAGTTCCTGAGCAATCGTCTCCAGGTGTTCCTGATAGCCGCGAATACTGCCCTGCAGCTTCTGTACCTGTTCTGTGTTTCCTTCTTTTTTCGCCTTTTCCAGCAAATCGCTAAAATGTGCGATCTGCTTTTCAGTTGCGGTCTTACGCGATGATAAAGAGTCGACAAGTTTCTGGGCCGGCTGCAGATAAGATTTGTTTACTGTCTCTCGAAGCGGCGCAAGCAGCTTGTTCTTCTCATCATCGGACAGTGTTTTGTCGTCATTGATCTTCTGGATTTTGTCCAGTGCCTCCTGACGCGCTTTAACAAACGTAGCTGAGAAGAGCTGATTGTCCGCCCGGATTTTCTCGATCTGGGATTCAGCAGCCTCTTTCGCCAGACGTTTGGATACAGCGCCATCCCCCAGCGCGATGGTGTCAGTGGTTCTCTTGTACTCTTCCTGATTTTTCTTCAGTCGAGCCTCAACAACCTCTTTAGACTCCTTAACGGCAACAGGGCCGGCGACAGTGGAAATGTAGTTCACACTTTCGCCAGTTTTAAGCGCTTGCTGATCCCGCTGAATTTGCTTCTCTAGCTGCGATGCGCGCTCCGCCATTTGTGCTCGCTTGGCTGCCGTCATCGCTTCGGGGATTTTGCGAATCTCCTCAACAACTTTGGACGTTTCGTTGCGAAGCATGGTCATGTAGGTGATCAGCCCGGCAACAGCCACTGTTGCAACAGTAAACGCAGCACCAATCGGGTTTGCTGCGATAAACGCAGTGAGCCCAGCGAATGCCCCTTTCAGCCCCGTAATCGCGCCACGAATGGCAAAAATGAGCGATGGGATTGGTGCCAGTCCCATGCGTGCAGCACGATTGAAACGAGTGACTGCCGTCGCTCCCAGCGTGAATGGTGTCTGGATTACAGTGGACATTTTCATGAAGGTGGAAAGCATCTGGCCGCCGGCGCCGACAACACCTAAAATGCCCGCTCTGAGCATTTTAAATGCCACCATTCCGGCGACAATTTTGCCCAGCGTAATAACCAACTCCTGATTCTTAGCCAACCATTGCGCCAGCTCGCGCAGGCCATCAATCGCGGTGGTAAGCCCCTCTCCCAATGAATTAGCGAACGAAATGCCTTCTGCGCTGTTCATTACGGCCGACAGCTCTTTCATCCCCTTGGTCAGAGAGTCAAGGTACCCAGCCTGACCCACTCGATCGGCAAACAGAGTGAAAGAGGTTTGCAGCTGCGCCAGCGCACCGGTGTAGGTTTGCATCATATCTTTGGCGGCATTTTCGTTTTCCGCACGCAAACCAACAAACATCAACGAAAGAGCCTGTTTCGCTTCAACGGTCCCACTGGATACGGCTTTGGTTAGCTCCCCCATCGTGATACCGGCCGCATCTGCCATGGCCTTCATCGCATTTGGAACCGCTTCACCCAATTGCTGGCGGAGCTCTTCCATCGACACGACGCCCTTACCAGACATTTGCTGGACAGCCACCGCCGCTCGCTTAAGCAACTCACTATCGCCACCAAAACGTGCGACTGAGTCCACCAGTGCCTTTAACGAACCATCAGTGGGATCGAGCCCAGCAGAACGGAATTTCACAAATGAGTCGGTTAAGGCCTGCATCGCAAATGGGGCGTTTTTCGCCATATTCACGATATACTGCATGTCTTGAGCAGCGGCTTCTCCAGGATTGACTTTATCCTTGTTCAACCCACGCAACATGACACGCATACGCTGCATTTCGGCCGCAGCATCTACGATCGGCTTCTGCCAACCAAACAGGATGTCAGTAACCGTTCTGGCAGCATCCCCAATTTCTCCCAGAAGGAAAATATTGCCGCGTAATCCAGAAAAGACGCCATTTTCACGACTGCCACCGCGATGGGACGCAGCGGTAAATCGATCAGCGCCACCTCCGCTGCCTCCCCCACCCGTTGTGGTTGTTCTGACCCTGACTGGACGGCTGATCAGCTGCTGGCTTCGAATAACGCCATCCATCTGATCTTTGACTTTTTTTAACCCCTCGGCCGCCTGGCTTGTCGTTGTTCCCCAATTGCTCAGACGCTTGCTGGTCGCATTTAGTCTGGTGTTCATTCCACCAAGAGAAGTAGTGGCACCCTTGATCTCAGTGTTGAATTTACCGGCATGGTCTCCTGCGTATTTAACCCAATCAGAAAACTCATTGAGTTCCGACTGAACCTTCCGCAATGAGGCCAGGAACTTGTGCGTAGACGATGTGGCTGAATCAACGCGATCTGTGAATGTCCGCAAATCAGTGCTGATAGCGGACAGTTCACGTTGTGCCTTTCGAGAGGTGTTGGAAACGAGTTCAAAACCGGCAGCTACGTCCTGTAGTTTGTCTGCCGTAGAATTGAGTCTGGTTTCAAGAGCGCCAAGAATGCTGGAGACCGAACCCAGAGAGCGCTCGAGGTTTTTAATTTTTTGAGCCGGTTTGGTAGCCCGCTCGCCAAATTTGGTAAGTAATTTACCCGCCCGGTCGATTGACGCCGTAAACTGTTTGTCTTCCAGCGACAGGATAAACTCTACGTTTTGTGACATTCCCTTGTCATCCTCTGCCAAAAATTTGCATCAGCTGCTCTTTGGCGTCGGGGTCTGCCTTATCCATATGCGGACGGTAGACTTTATCAGTAACGACTGGCCTTCCAATCCTGAGTTGCAAACCCTCCATGAACGCCTTAACGCCATCGCCATCCGCTTGGGCGACGCGGGCGACCTGCAGATTGCGGACATCCTCTTCCGCTCGCAGACGATCGATATTGCGGCTGAGCATCCAGAACATGGTCAACGGGACACTCAGTAGCTCTATTGGCGATACGGCGTAGTGAGCAACTACACGACTGAAATAGAATCCGAGATCTATCGAAACGGTCTTTACCCCGGATTCATCGCGGGATATTACTTTGCCCCTTCGCCAGCCGCTTTTTCGTTCTCTTCATCAATCACTTCCATGGCGAAAGTGAAGATCTGCTGGAGTTGCTGGACAGTCAGTTTTTCCAGAACGGAGTCAGGTACTGACGGAATGACTTTGCGTACCAGTTCTGCGTAGGCAGTTACCTGGTCGACGGGAGACATATTCATGAGGTCTTTGTCTTCCATCTGCTTGATAGAAACAAAGAGGCCGACGGTCATTTCAACGATGGGATATTCTTTGCCACCAAATTTGATGCTTTTTTTCGGCGGCAGAATGGAGTCGAGATCGAGTAATTTGGTCATGGTTTAAATCCTTTTAAACTCATACAGAGGCCCATCCATGGGCCTCTTGGGTTATCACAATTTAGCTTGCGGCAGTTACAGAGACGGCTTTGGTCGCCTTCTTGGCGCCGTCATTAGTTGTGAAGGTGATATTGGCTGAACCGACAGCTTTACCAGTTACCAGTCCGTTCTGATCTACGGTTGCTTTATCAGTCGCATCAGAGCTCCACACGCCAGTCTTATTGGTTGCATCGGCCGGGGTAAAGGTTGCGCTCAACTGAACTTTAGCGCCCACTTTTACGGTCGGTGAAGACGGGGTCAGCGTGACGCTCTCAACCGGCTTTGGGAGGCTCATTTTCCCCAACACGCCAGCGTCGTCCGGGTAAGCGGAAAACTCAACTGAGAACACGCGAACGTCGTCAGACTGGTAGGTCATGGTGAAGTTACCCGCGGTTGCTGCTTTAGGGATGGTCAGAACATAATCCGTCGCATCCTGCGGGGTCAGCACCAACTCTTTTGCAACGTCGATCAGGTTCACACCCTGCGCAGACGTGATGGTTACGGTATCTTCGCCAGAACTCAGCGTTGAACCTGGCATCAGATCGACCATGTTTTTCAACACGGATTCAGCCAGCGGCGCAGTAATGGTGATGTTGCGGCCTTGGATCAGCTCGGAGATCGTGGTCTGGCCCAGCTGGTCTACGGTCACTTTCAGCGTTTCGGTTGCGATTTCAACCTGAACACCGCCTTTGGTGTAACCCAGATCCACGCCACCAAACGACACCTTGCAGGCGCCAAGCTTGATGTTTTTAACATGGGTATTGGACATTATTGGAAAACTCCTTTTTCCGTTAAAACAGTGTCATTCCGACACACAATGGTAAGTATATACTTACTTATTTATTCAGTTCAATAAAGTACCCGGCAAATTCAAGTGGAATCCCTGTTTCAATAAGCGATCCGTCATTTATTGGATACGTTATTGGCATCGCCATCGGCCTAACCATTTTGAAGAATACCCCGTCAGACTCAACGTTGCTAACAGGAAGGATATCCATGATTTTGTTGGCCATTTCAACAGATTTTGTGATACTCGCATTGCGAACTACTATCGTGAATGAGTCGAAGTAAAAACCCTGCAAATCCGGGTCGATGGCTATGCCTGTATTGGGATTAATCAGCAAAATGCCAGACTTAACTTTTGCTGGCATATAGTGACAGAAAATGTCCGTCCCTACTTTTCCAAGCCCATTTTTCTGTATCAATTTTGCGAATGCTTCTACAAACATGTCAACCTCGCGTAAATCCTGCTTTTCTGGCAGCTTCCATGATCGTTTGCGAAAATTGCTTTTCGCTGATCTGAGTCGCTCGCTCAAGGAAATATGGGCCCACTTTAGGCTTCACGCCGGCGACAGGAGGGTTGGTAACATTCTTCATACGAGACAAATAACCAAGACGGTACTTACCAAGCTCCATGTATTTGGCATAGTCCCCAACCTCAACGCCTGGATGCCCTTCTCGCTGCTTTGCGCCTGAAACGGAAAGCTCAATACGAAGCCCCGCGTATCCTTCTTTTACAACCCGTGCAAAAATGGCGCTCTCAAGCGAACCGGTTTCAAGCGGGGCCATGGCTCGTGCCAGTCGTTCAACCAGACGCGCCAGCTTTTCCATGTCCCTGATTAGATATCGCTTGAACGCTTTCTGGCTGTTATTAAGTCTGGCGCCGGCACGCTTAAACTGGTGTGCGTCATATTTCAAACCCATATATTCGCCCCCAACTCAAGATGCCCAGGGCGGCCACGTAGTCCCCATCGCCGATGTACGCTTGAGACCTTCAGCTTCTGTCCCTCCAGCACAAGAACGTCATCGAGTTGAACAGCGGCTTCAAGTGGAACAATAAGTACAGCGTCAAACAACTCCAGCGCCGCCTTTCCGCGGCTTCCAGAGCTATCTGCCCTGACGGACGATTTTTCATTGCTCTGTTCAAATTTAACGACGCCTACTTTCGTCTTCCTGACGAACTGCAATTGCGCTTCACCGTAGACATTTTTGGAACCAAACCGGTAGATCGACAATTCGGCTTGCCACGAAATATTCATCCACTCTCCTTGTGTGAAGTCGTCGCACTCATTACCAGGCGGAGGCGCGGTTTCCCGTCTTTGGCCTGTCGACCAGAAGTAAAGAGCACGACGTGTGTTACGCACGACGAACAATCATCCGATTGTTGATGTAACTAATAAGCAATCGCCAGGTGCTGCGGGCCACACGGACATTCGCCACTTTGCTTGTGCGGTACATATTGGTTGTTTCACCGATCGATTCAGACAAAATGCCGTCTTCTCGCGCACTCGCAATATCGTTGCCATTGGCGATCTCGCATGCCTCATTAACAGTGGCCAGAAGCAGCGCCTCTTTAAAGTAGTCTGGCAAATCCGCAAACTGCTCCGAAGTGATCCGCTCCCAGTCCACCAAATCCTGCCGATACACGCCGTCAGCCCCCCAGGGAATGTCATAGACATTCAGCATGTTTTGGGGACGGTCATACCGATCGAAATCGATGCGCATGATCCTCCGGATAGAGAAAGGTAAGGTTTTGATTCGCCGTGTCGCTTCGATTAGCCGCTTGCGCATCAAACCCTCTCCATCAGCCAGCAATGTATCTCCATTGATCATATCAATGGCCTGCATTTGAGCATCGGCTACGGTGGCAAACGACTGAGCCGGGACGGATAGTTCAAAGCTATTAAGCAGCACATACATCTGCCGCTCTTCATGGGTTAGCCCACCCGCTGTGGCCTTCACGATGACGTAGCGCAGATCACGCTCTTTTTCGACCAGCTGGTTATGCTCTGCTGAGATCACAACCGGTATAGACATTTGGCCTTCTGCAATATCGAGAGGCTCTTCGTCCACAAGTGTTGTGCCTGCACTATCTCGCACCGTATAAGAGGCGGAGTCGATATCCAGTACGTTAAAGGCGAAGGTCAGAGACACGATGTCTCCGCTACGAAACGTGTCGATCAGAGCCATCACTCACCGCCTTGTGCTTTCAGGATGCCCTCGATCATTTCAACAATGCCCTTCGCTTTCACGCCAAGCGTGTTGCCGATCTGGCGCAGGCCGGCGATACCTTCACAGTCAGCAATGGACTCCAGCTCTTCTCGGGTGAAGCGCTGCACTTGTTTGTCTCCTCCTTCGCGACGCCACGTTTCATAGGGACAATATCAGGGGCCGTAGGCTCCACAATCTGATCGGCCACCAGCTCGTTACGATTGCTGAAGGCAGCTGATGGAGAGACATTTTGCCCATCAATCGTTTCGGCACGCATTGAGGCACAGATCCGCTGTTGATCGAGGAATGGCAGCTCTGCTACGGAAATGCCGTCTTTAAAGTAAACGCCGCACAGGATGCCCGTGTATCCAAGGAACTGAGGTTCCAGAAGATGAATTTTTGCTGGTTTCATGAGTTTTCCTCTGAACAGGGTGGCCAGAGCCACCCCTTGTTACTGAATCAGGCTGCAGCTGCTGTAACTTGAACAGTTGCGGTTGCTTTATGGCTGCCGTCTGCGGTCGTGACTTCAATTGTTGCAGTCCCTTCTGCAACGCCGGTCACGAGACCAGTAGCCGCGTCAACCGTTGCAAATTCAGCATTTTTCGACGCCCAGGTAACTTTCTTGTTGGTAGCACCAGCAGGCGCCACGGTAGCCGTGAGTTGAACCGTTTTTTTCACCTCCACCGATGCCGACTTAGGACTTACCGACACACCAGTAACAGCGACAGTGGGCTCCATCGGAACCGCTCGCATAGCTGCGGTGATACGGTTCTGCATGCGCTCGTTTACTGGATGATCGGACACCGATTTAGTGAAAGAAGTACGGAACATAACCCCCGTAAAGTCGGTGAAGGCCTTTTCAGTGATCTTCACTTTTTTTTCTGACATATATCGCTCCCATAAAAAGGGCGGGCGTATAGCCCACCCATTTAAAAATAATAGGTAAGTACTTACCTATTATTAGGATTAAATTTTGACGTTAGTCAGCGCCGCGATAGCTTTGTCGTGCTTATTGGCCAGAGAGCAGTACCACTTCACACGAGTACGTACTGCGTCTTTGTTCTGAACGGTGCCAATGTTTTCCACAACGATACCGGCGTTTTCGCCGCCGTACAGACCAGTTACACCGTTTTCTTCAGAAAGGTGCAGACAGTAGATATCCGCTTTGGTGGAGTCCGCAACCGGAATGAAGTCGTTTACGATAAACGGAACGCCGTTATGGCACAGCATTGGTCGACCGAAGTTTTCCATCATGATTTCGGACGGGCCTACGTTTACAGTTCGCAGCAGCGCACGATATGCGCGAAGATGCTCAGAACGCATCATGATGCAGTCTGCGCCCAGATCTTTAACTGCGTCGACCAGTTCGTCGAACATAGAGAAAGTCATGGATGCGCCGGAGATGTCGATCTTCTGATCATCATGCATCAGCTTCGGAATACCGTCGAAGGCTTTGTTGTTAGTGGTGGAGTCGCCAACAATCAGATTGCGACGGAAGGCACGAGCCAGACCTTTGACTTTCTGACGAACCTGGATAGCCAGCTGGTTGTTGGTATCAGCCATAGTGGTAGCCAGGAATTTGTCGACGTCAACGTCGCCAGCCAGAATGCGCAGCTTCGCAACTTTCTCTTCGAAGGTTGCTGCACCTTCGGTGATGGTGTCGTTCACATCAATGAAAGTAGCTTCGCTCAGGGTTTTTTCGCGGTTATACAGATATGCCTTCGAATTGATCTTCATGAAAGGCAGGACGGCGAACAGGTCGTCACGATCGATAATGGTCTCGATCACGCCCTGTTCAAGCTCGTTATTAGACAGCTTTTCAGCTTCTTCACGCAGTAATGGCATCTTTCATTTCCCTATGATTTAAGATGTTACTTGATTCCGATTTTCCCTAAACCGGCAGTCAACTTATCCATTGTCGACTTGTTCTTCGGCTGGGTTACTTTGTGGGTCGGTTTACTAATTGAACCAGCACCCTGCTTAGCTTCGCTGCGCAATAAAGCGTCAGCTTCCGGATCTGCACGTAAAATACGCTCAATCGCGGATTCGAACGGTAACGGCTTACCTTCGCCGTCAACCAGAACAGCACGCTCTTTCTGACCTGCCGGCTTGTCATAGCCAACGACGTTACCGTCTTCACCCACTTCGAAATGAGAGCCGTAGATAACGCGGGCCTTAGCCGGAGTCATCAGAACTTTTTCACGCAGGAAATTGGAGCCAGAAAAGGAAGCGCCGACGGTCATTTCAACCAGCTGGGCTTTAAGTGCGGCGTTTTCGCTCTCCAGAGCGGAAAAACGTTCATCACGTTGAGCCATCTCAGCCTGGTGAGCTTCGATCATTTGCTTTTTCACAGCATCGAATTCACCGCGGCGTTCCAGTTCAGCTTGCTCCGCCTCACGGCGTGCGTTTTCTGCGGCTTGCTCAGCTTCAAGAAGCTGGCGTGCTCGTGCCGGATCGATATCACCGTACTGAGCCAGCTGATCGGCCATGGCACGCTCTTTTTCCTTGCGTTTCATGTTCTCTTTCAGCAGGTCAGCACCGGCTTTCTTGGATTTACGCAATTCAGCGAGCAACTCTTCCTGAGTCATCCCTCCGAATTCATCGTCTTCGATTTTCGGCTGATCTTTCTGCTCGCCGTTCTGCTTACCAGATTCCTGGGTGCCCTGCTCTTCTGCACCAGCGGGAGCTCCAGCACCTGCGCCACCACGTTCATGTGATTCGGCGACATCCATGAGGCCACGACGGGCCATTAGCATTTGCCACAGATTCATAAAAATTCCTTTTAATTACTTATCACTCGGTTGCTTGAGTTGATGAGTTCCCATTCCCTTGGGATAGATCTTGTCCGCTCTCTTGGACTGTATCACGATGATAAGTAAGTACTGACTTATTTTCAAGGGTGTTAAGAGCATTTTTTGGCGGAAAATTCAAGAGATCTTTCTCAAATTCTTTCTGCATCGCGGCCGAAATATTCGGGAAGATTTTCTCAATGAGCATTTCCATCTGATATCGACGCACAGAATCCGGTGCTTCCAGCAGACCAAGTTTCTCGGCAACGGCAAATTCATCCGTCAGACCGCGGATATCAAAGCTCTCCGGATAGGCAATCAGCGAATGCTCCTCATCGAGATCGACCCCCATCCACTTCGCCGCCAAAAACATCATCTGGCGTTCAGCCCGCTCAAGACGCTCGGCTTTAGTAATAAGCAGACTATTAACCCGCTGAAAGTCATATAACTTGGCGGCCCCGGATGAATTATCGATCCCCTTAGCGTTATCCTGCTTTGTTCGCTCGCCAGCGACCCCAACGGAGTGGTAGATCTCATTAATCACGGTCTGGATAGTGGTGATGATCATCTGAGCTTGCTTAGGGTCTGGCGACAAATAAAAAGGCTGGTTGCCACTTTCCGAGTCATAGGTGAAGACGCGTTTTGTCCCCATTTCCATTACCTTTGCGTGATTCTCATCGCCTGGCAGGAGCGACTGAACAGGAATGGCCAGCTGGCTGAACGTCTGATCCTGAATAATGGCGTCAAGGTTCGACAGATAGTTGGCTACTGCACGGTCAAGGTAGGCGATATCATCAATAAGCGACGGGCTAAATACGGCGATTCGCTCTCCCCTATGCAATCAACAGGAAACACAGGTACAACGCCAAGTTTGTGTTCGCCTTTATCTTCAAGCACAACTTTTGCGGTCCGACGACCGGCATTCCCGGCGCCTTTCTTAACCTCTTCCCGGAATAAATACCACTCGTTACGTGTCCATAGACGATAACGCTGATATTCCTGGCCAGATGAGGTAAAAGGATCTTGATCATCGCGCGCCACTTCGACAATCAGCGCCCAGATCAAATTGCCGTCATCGTCCCACGCCATATCCAACATCTGCTGCGGAGAAATCCAGTAGGCATAGGCGCGAACATCCTTCTTCTTCTCGTCAGCGACGGATTCTGCGTCACTATCCATCGTGCTATCGACCACCACCCAGACACGACCATAGATGGAGGACTGGAGGTCAAGCGCGGACATAAAGCCATCGATGGAAACATTCTGTCGTGTCGCGCGTTTCCAGAATTTCTGAATTGGCTCAGGCGCTTCTTCTACATTTCGATGGATGTCCTCTTTGAAGAGATATTTATTAATCAGGTTCACCACTTCCCTGGTGTGATTGAAGCGGTAGGCGCGTTCCAGACGCTCCTTGAACTCCTGATCACCTTCTTTGAAGTATCGGAAAATGTTGTCATCGAACCAGGCACGCCCGCCAGCGTATGTGCTGGCGAGGAAATCCCAGTGCTCTTTTTTCTTTATGTATTCGGGGTGGCGTCTTGCCACAAGATCCTTAATTTGCTTATCAGTCAATTCCATTTGCTTCTCTTCCATGATAGGTAAGTACTTACTTATCTTGAACCACCAAGAATAACACGATTTTTTACGGGATACCTACGATGAACCGGGTAGCCCAAGGCATCCGCGCTGTGCTCAATCCCCCCGCTCTTATCCATATCGCGAGAGCCTGGTTTGTAGATAACTTTCTCCAGTGAATCGATGAGATGTTTGCACTTAGGGTCGATATACAAACGAGTTTCGCCAGAGGCGCTCATCAACATGCGATTCACTGAGTTCACACGATCAGCAATCGGTGGGTGCTTTTTCGGATAATCAACACGCAGAAAGCCCTTCTCCTTGAAGATGTCGATGTCCGATTCCCCACGAGCGTGCTGACGATAGGCGCCGGCCGGGTCTGGAAAAATTGTGACCTGCGATTTCCACCGCCAGAAGCGGCGCTCCAGCTCATCGCACACTTCTGCCGTATTCGACGAAAACAAGACAAGCTCATCCACAGCCCACAGCTCCCCATTCGGTTGTGGCTGCAGGATGACCGACGACATTGGATCAATGTTGAAGTCCTGACCTACCCACACCGGTAATTTAGGATTGAACTGCAGCGGCTTAACGTGAACGCTACGATCGAACGGGTAATACACGCGCCCTGACATGTTTTCGAAGCTGGCGAGGTACTCCTGAGCGAACGACTTAGGGTCCATATCGTTCTTGGCTGCCTCGATTTCTGCCGTCGGAACGAATGGTGAATCAGCGGTTACAAACTGCCAGCTTTTCCACTGACCTTTGCGCTGCAGCTCTTTGTTCTGCCCGATAGTCCATAGTTTATGGAATTCGGAGAACCCTTTCGGTGTACCGATGATCAGCGCGCCGCCGCGGGTGGATGACAATGTCGGACGGAGAACCTTGTACCAGGTGTCTGGCTTCATATCCTGGAACTCGTCGAGCACAACGAAATGCAGCGCAACACCACGAAGCGTATCCGGTTTATCTGCGCCTTTAAGCGCGATCTCCGAACCGTTTTTCAACACGATGGTCATCGTGGTGTCGTTCTTCTTCCGAATCCACTTACGCGGCAGAACTTCCTGCAGATCATCCCAAAGAATCTGGCGCGCCATTTGGTAGGTCGGCGCGACGTACCAAACTCGTTGTTTTCTCTCCTTAGCGGCAGCACGAATGATGGTTGAGATCGACAGCCTCGATTTACCCCAACGTCGTCCGGCGCACACCACTTTGAAACGATGTGGCGACTGGAAGACTTGCATCTGCCCGGAATGCAGCTGTACGAGACTTAGAGACGACGGGATGGACATGGTTATGCATCTCCATCATCATCTTCGCCCGATGCGTCAAAATCGCTCTCAGCTTCGCTCAGCGCTTCTTCTTCGAGTGATTCCAACAGATCGTCATCAATCACTTCGGGCTCATCATCTTCCTTGCGCAGCTGGGCCACCTGTGATGGGGTTAGCTCGCCAAAGACAAGGTTCGGAATATCCTCTTCACCGCCTTCGTCTTTCTCCATGCCCAATGCCTTGGAGGAAATTTCGAAGCATTTGGCCAGCGTGCCGCTGGCGCGCTGCAGGCTTTTAAGATCGTCCTCAATCGAGGCCAGTGGCTTGCCTTCGCGCTTTGCTGTAGTGACCTCGACCATTACCATCTGACCAAGGGCATACGCCCAGCCGTCATAGCGTGTCCGGCGGTCTTCTATCTTTTCGGCTCGGGCTTTAGCGCGCAGTTCTGCATCGGACTTGAGAGACTCGCGCACCATCTTCCCAACAGAATCAGCGCCTTTCTCTAATCCACGCTTTTTGAAGTGTCTGGAGAGCGTTTCACGACGGATGCCGTACTCTTCTTCCAGTTTTGAGAGCGTATACTCGCCCGAAGTCCATTTCGCTTCGGCTTCCGCCCATTCAGCCGGAGTCAGGCGAGTTTTGCTCTCGTCTTTTTCGACAGTCATAGATCCCTCTAAAACACACACAGAGCGCTTCCTTGCGCTCTTAAACAATTTGTTTTCTGGTTGTATTAATTAGGTCTGGGGAATCTGTTTGAGAGCCTGCTTTCGTATATATTTAATAAGTGACTTATTAGTTATATATACAGACGCAGGCTGTTAATCTGACTCCCAGACCAACTTACATCACCAGTAACTTGGCTCTGGCTCGACCTAATGTCGTCAGCCCCAGAGTTCGACGCTGGTAGCCAGAATCCTCTCGCGGCCGGCAGTCGTGCTTTTCGACCAAACCTTTCTTGATCAGCGCGCGCAGGGAGAATTGCATAGACTGCTTTGTCGTCCGGTAAGGCAGCACTTCCAGCAGCTCGTCCAGATCGAGCAAATGTCCACGTTCATGGCCTAAGTTGATGGTCTTAATGATGTCTTTCTGTTTATCAGTCAGTGTCATGGCAAATCCTTATGCCGGTAACGCAATATCCAGTGGTGCATTCAGCGGTTGTTTATCAAAAGCCAGCAGTGGCAGTGTGTCAGGCAGCTGGCGACCAAAATCAGGGTTGCGATAAACCCCATAGAGCGGTGAAGTGAAGCTCAGATTGTGAATATCCTTGAGCAGTTTCACGATGCTGGCCTCATCCACCAGGCTATCCGCGATATCCTGAATGGTAGTGCCACGGTTGCGGCCTGCTTTTGCCAGAGAACTATTCTTGTGGTAGTCCGCCACCAGATCTCGCAGTGCGCGGCGCCGGCGTGAATCAGTCATCGCAAACAGCTCCTTCACAATCGCTTCGTTGTCGCCGGGGTCAGAACGAAAATGGCGCTGAAAAACACGAAGCGCGCTTTCGTAGCTCTTCGGACGTTCAGGACGGATGAAGCAAAACCCTGCTTTCATAGCAAACGGGTTATATTTGCTCATCGACGACTGGATCTCGATGATTGGCCGGTCATGCATCCTGCTAACCAGATTAATCATGCGATACGACACCCCGACGCCACGATACTGGGTGTCCACTACAGAGCGGCTGATCACAGCGAAGTTGTTGTTTACGTAACGTCCCCAGTACTGATTTGCCACAGTGGTGTTGGTTGTGGGTTTCAGCTTTGGAAACATGCGATGCCGCGGCGCCAGCAGCAGTTTAGGGAAGGCCATAACTACAACGCCTACCAACCGACCATCTAGCTCACAACGGTAGTAGGTAGGGGCGAACGGCTTCCCATCTGTCTTGTAGTGAAGCGACTTAAGCGCGTGCCAGTCTTCTACCGTCCCCCTGGTGACGGTCATGCGCTCAAGAAAGTCCAGATGGCGCGGGAACTCCTCCGGGCGATACCGTTTGATGATGATGTCTGTCATGCCGATCACCTGCGCTCGATATTGGCATTGATGAAGTCCAGGCGAAGCGATTCCATCGCCCCAACCATGACGTATGGGCGCCCACCGTTATGCCAGCAATCCAGAACACTCCCGTCGTTATTGATCATCAGCAGCGCCAGGCTCTGGCTTTTGCCTTCTCTGGCGTACTGGAGTGCATCTTCCAGCAGGCGGATGACTTCAACGTTATTGTTGTCAGTCTCTTTCGATGGCTTCCGCTCTACGATCTTCAAATCAGGCATATTCCACCTTCACGCGTTCTTTGTAGTGCTTGGTGATCTGCATATCCGGGCGCAGCGCGTTCTTCAGGTCTTCGTGGGTCGTCGCCACCATTACCGTCGCACCTACCTTTCGCGCGGCACGCTGGAGGTTCGACGCCACAACCTGGGCGGTAACACGATCAAGAACTGCGCCAAATTCATCCGCAGCCCATACCTTTGCGCCCGACTCAATAAGCTTGGCGATCTTGAGCCGGTATTTCTGGCCATCCGACATTTCAGAAGGTTTGCGCACAAAGAGATAGGCATCATTCAAGCCAGCCATCGAAAGCAGCCCTAACGCTTCGCTGGTGGTTTTACCCAGTTGGTCAATGACATTGACGTCGTTGTCAAAGGTAAAGTCATCAATGGAGGCGACTGAAAGCCCTTCATCTTTCATCTGGCGTTGTAGCTCACGCAGCACGACAGATTTCCGGAGCCTGACTGGCCAGTGATGTAGACCACATCACCCTGCTCGACTTCCAGCTCAAGATTGTCGTAAAGCGTCCAGTCTTTTTCATCCAGACCAAGCCCAAACGATTCGGCGATCTCAAGCGTGCGAGTGGTCTTGTTGACACGGGTCTGGAACGATACGTTGATGGTATATGTGCTCATGCTTCGACTCCCCCGGAGGAAACTTTCTGCGCATAAGCAACGAACGCGTCTACCCCGCTCTCTCCCGTGATTTCTTCCATGTGGGCAAGCAAATCCCCCACGACAATCGCAGAGCCAGCAGGGAGCGTCTTAAAACCCAGAACATCGACCACTCGAACCTCTTCGGCGGCGACTTCGCGACTGATTTCGGTGTGCTCTTCTTTCTGGCGCTCGGTTTCCTCCCCCAGATCCATAACCAGTGCGCCAGTATCCATTTCTTCGGTCATGCTACCGACCAGCACGTTCAGCTCACGCTCGTCAAAGCCGAAGACTTCAACGTCACCAAATACCAGAGACTCCAGCTCTTTCTGTAACTTGATGGCATCGTAATCAATGCTGGCCAGCCGGTTATCCTCCAGACGCTTCGCCTTCACTTCTTCATCGGACAGATCGTCGCGAACGATCACCGGCACACTTTTCAGCCCCGCTAAAAGCGCAGCTTCGCGGCGGCCATGGCCAGTAATGATGACATCGTCTTTATCGACAGTGATCGGCTGGTCAAAACCACGCTTTTTTATGGCTGCGGCCAGGTCACGGATCTGCTGCTCGTCATGCTTTTTGGCGTTCATTTCATAGGGAATGAGCTCTGCCGGGTCTCGGTAGACGATTTCGAACGTTTTGGTCATTAAATACACTCCTTGTAGTTATCGACCAGCCATACCAGAGCTTCACCAGCATTCTCCATGTCGTTGCCGGTGTTGATCGCCTGCTCTTTGATGATGGATTTAATGGTTTCGGTAACGCGATCAGAAGCGTCAAACGTCACTTTGAAGCGCATGGTCTGGTGTTCCGCACCGACACGCTCAGCTTTTTCGCGAGAGTCCTTCTCAATGGGCTCTTCGTCGCCACGCGACAACGCCTCAAGCATTTCCAGGTCAATTGCCGACTCACGAGCCAGTGTGGCCGCCAGTTCGTCGTCGTAAGGGGCAATTTCCGACAGCTGATAATCGAGTTCGGACTGAATTTCCTCGATCAGACGCTGTAATGCGACCTGATCGTCTTCGCCGTATCGCTCGTTATCGACCAGAGACATTTGTTTCGCTACCAGATCGCTTATTTTGCCCACCGATATAACAGGAACCGTGGAAATACCCTGTTCCATAGCGGCTCGCCAGCGATGTTCGCCACCGAGGATCTCAAATTGGCCACCGTCCAGCTCACGCGCGAGAATTGGCTTGAAAAAACCCAGTTTTTCGATGGAGCCTTTCAATTTTTCGAAGTTTTGAGCACCAACCGAGTTGGTGTTCCAGGGATTTGGCCGGAGTCTGGCAATTTCTACCTGCAGAATGGTAATTTTTACGTCCATACTTTTTGATACAATCCATTGCATAAGTACTTACTTACTATTCTAGCCAATTAACATATAAAAGGCACGAAGGAAAGATATTTATGACTGTTAGGATTGTTTCGAACGCGGTCAACGCTATGGTCTCCGGCGCTGATGACAACGTGAAGCGACTCGTCCAGGAAATGCTGAGTTACGAAGTCGAAGCTGGCGACTGGAAAGGCACCAGTACTATGTTCAACTGGAGCAAAAATGCCTTCCCCGCGGGTTTTGCTAAATCGGTAGCAGCAAATCTGGTGAAGGCTGGCATTAAATGCGTGCATATTCGCAAAGACAAGGTTCCGGCGCTTGGTAAACCAAACCCGGCAGTTAACCCTTTCCCCTATAATCCGGACTATGCGTATCAAGATCAGGCTGTAGAGACACTGGTTCGCGAAGGAATGATGATTGCGCAGATCGCCACTGGCGGGGGAAAGTCGAACGTAGCTTGCAAAGCCGCGGCGCGTATTGGTCGCATGACGCTGTTTTTAACCACCCGCTCTGTTCTTATGTTTCAAATGGCAGATAACTTCCAGAAGTCGATCGACTATCGCGCTGAGAATGGAGAGCCGTGGCTTAAAGGTCAGAAGGTTGGCATCATTGGTTCTGGTGAGTTTCAGGTGTCTCGCCATATCAATGTCGCAACAGTGCAAACCCTGGCGAGTTTTCTTGAAGAGCCTCCACGCGATATGCCGGCGGAGAAAAAGGCTTATCATCTTAAGCGCCGGGAGCTGATTAAGCGATTCCTCTCAAGCGTCTCACTGCTAATCCTCGAAGAAGCCCACGAATCCTCCGGTTCAAACTTTTATGACATCGCCAGGCTTTGCATTAACGCAGACTATCGCCTGGCGCTGACGGCAACCCCGTTTATGAAGGCTTCAACTGAGGCCAATATGCGTCTGATGGCGGTTGCAGGACGCATCGAGATAAAGGTCACTGAAAAATATCTGATCGAGCGAGGTATTTTGGCTAAACCTTACTTCGTATACCATAAAATCGCGTACACTCCGGATGAGGCTCGTATACGAGCGGAGCTCGCTTCCAAGCATCTGAACTTCAGAGTTGGTATGAGCACGCCGTATCAGAAAGCTTATCAGCTCGGTATCGTTTACAATATTGGACGTAACGAGGCCGTCGTTCGCGACGCGCTGATGTACCGTGATCATGGACTGAACTGTATGACCCTGGTGAGGATCAAACGCCACGGTCAGATACTGATGGAAATGATGAAAGAGAGCGGCTTACGGGTAGATTTTATTTACGGTGAATCCAACCAGAGTACCAGACAGGCTAAGCTTAACAGCCTGGCTGCAGGGAAAATTGATGTGCTGATCGGCTCTACGATACTGGATGTCGGTGTCGATGTGCCAAGTGTTGGCGCCGTAATTCTTGCCGGAGGAGGCAAGGCCGAAGTCGAAATGCGTCAACGTGTTGGTCGCGGCCTTCGTGCCAAGAAGAATCAGGCAAATGTGTGTTTTATTTCGGATTTTATCGATATAAGCAACAAACACCTGATGTCACACTCATACGAACGAAAACACATTATTGACACCACTCCCGGGTTTGCGGAAGGCGTGTTGCCTGTCGGGAGCAGTTTTGACTTTGGTGTATTACAAAGAGATTAATTATGACCGAAAATCGCTCAATTTCATGTCAGGTGAAGCTCACCGAAAAAGCCAACGAAAAGCTTGGTTCGTTCAAAAAGCGCCTGAAAGAGCGCAACATCAAAATGTCGAAGTCAGACATCATTAACCTTGTTCTGACCAAGATGAGCACAGCAGAGTTTGAGAAGATCGCGACCTCGATGGCAGCGGCTGAGAACGCGAGACAGAAAGTGTTGCAGATCTACGAGAACTCCGGGATGACCAAGGAAGACTTGGAAGATATCCTCAAACGTCTCTAACGCGTACTTACGGAGGGCGTGGGTAAAACGCTCTCGCCCTCCTCTACCATTTATTTATAGGCTGTTTTCATGATGAACAGCTCTGCCGACACCGTCACCCCGATCCGATATTCGTCTTGCTTATCTTTTGACACCATGATTTCTCTTTCGGTGTTCATCTTGCCGCACATAATAGACATACCCTGCTGATCTACAGACAGAATATGCTCGCCATAAGGCAGGTTTAACTCAACCTTCTCAGATGTTTTGATATCAGCAACTGGCTCACCATCAACAGAAAGCCGGCTGGTACAAAGCGCGCCCTTACTGCCAGAGTCTCGTTTCACGATGATTTTTTGCGTATTCTCTGACGGCGTATTGTATTTGGTCGACAGTATTCTCGAAGCTGGGACTGGGTCGGCAGCACTCGTCCTGACCGCCTGGGTTGAACATCCAGCCACCAGTAAACTGGAGGTTATCAAAGCTATTAATGCGCACTTATTCATCATTCTTCACCATATAGAAACTTGCCTGCAAACTATAACAATTCTAAGTATTTGCAACAAGGTAACGCTTTTTCGCCTGTCAAAACTAAGGAAATAGAAGATAATGGTGACTCGTACCTTCTGGTAATTTTTATCGCATAACATGAGGCGTTTAAAATATGCCCAATACCATTACCGATATCACCTACGGGATACCTGCTGAGGTCTGGCCGCGCGATTACTCAAAAGTAGAGGCGTCGTTGATGTTCTGGCGCAAGGAGCAAATTCCCGTAAAGGTCACGATGGAAGATGGCCAGGTGTTCTGCATGTACGTTCAGGGGACGATGTCCTCCCGTAACAAGGTAGATCTATGCCCGGCGCCGTTCGACAAAGACAATCGTGTAAGGTTGCCACTTGAGCGAATCAGCACTATCGAGTCAGGTGTAAATGACGCTGTCACCCATGATTTCGTTGGTCGCGTAACCGTACATCCAGACTATGTTGATAACCGGCCATCCCGCCGTGATTTCTTTAAAATTTGCCGCCAGGCTCACGAGAACCATAAATCTGTAAGGGTCTACATGGCGGACGGCCGCGAAATTGAAGGTGTGTCACTTGGCGTCGACGCTTGTCAGGTCACACTTGCCGTTGGGAACGGGCGAAAAATGATCGTCCTGTTTGATTGGGTTGAACGAATTCTGCCGTTTTAAGTTATGAAGCCGATTTTACTATCCTCAATTCTATTTATTATCGCGCCTGCTGTTTCGGCAATGGACTATAAACCGGTTATCCAGTCTCTCATGAACGACGTTTGTTCATCGTCGGAGAATGTGTCGGTTTGTATGTACCAGTTTTCAGCTGCGGTTAAGGCCGGCAAATCTATTGGCGAGAGCGCCGAACTTTGTAAGGGTCTATCAAGTGACATGCGGGAGCTGCAGGACTGTGGCGAAAGCGAGTCATCGGCAGACTTTGTCGATACACTATTTGAAACCAATCGGAGAGCAGTCGTATCAACGCAATAATCTATAAGGGCAATAACCGGCTATGTCCGGTTATTATTTTATGGGTCATCTCCCGATAAATTAAATCACCAAAAGCATTGTCAGCGCCAAATATATAAGGGTAATACACCGAGTGTAGAATTTATTTAGGCAACACCTTCGAGAAAACGCGATTTATTTCTAAGACTTTGATTTATCTGCGAAATAAATTTTTTATCACCCCTTGCGAAAAACGCTTGATTTTATTTTTTGTATGTCGATAATTACTTACATCGAAAGCAAACATGCTGACGATAGACGAAAAACAAAATAAGTTTTCAATATTACATAAGGATTAAAATCATGTCTAACGTAACCATTTCTAAAAAATCCATCATTGATGCAGCTGTAGTTATCACTGACGAATTACAATTAAAAGCAGATCAAGCTACTCAGACTTACAACGAACATTATCAGAATGGCACGCACACCAAAGCAGATAAAGCTAACATGCTTGCAGCGTCTACTAAACTTGCATACTTCGTGAATAACGTTGTAAACGCAGTAAACGACGATAAGTTGTCTGGTGTCTTCTACTACGCGATTAAAGCAAGCAAGCAAACGCCAGAAGTGTTTTTCCGCGAAGCGATGACAAATAGCTACTCTCTCGAAAAGCTGGTTTATCTGGTTAAATCTATCAAGTCTGGTAAATGTGTGTATTCAGTCGCTGATATGTCCGGATCTCGTGTATTCGCTTTAATCGATATGATTAACGATGAGATCGACACGTTCACAAATGGTGCTGTTTTCGATTTGATGAATGAAGCAAAACAAGCAAATGAAATTAAGTTAGATGCAGGATATACGCAAGCCAACCAGCTGATCAATCTGTGTGAACGTCTGGGACTGGTCGAGAAGATTAAAGGAATGGGCGCTGCCAAAAACGGATCGCAGCAATATCGCTTCATCAAAAATGATTTTTATAACTATCTGGCTGACGCTTTCAAAGCATAAGTAGACGGATTCAGCGCCCACTATGGGCGCTAGTTTTAAGGATAAAAATCATGATTAGCTATGACCAGATCCGCGCGGAGTATCGCGCTAAATATCGCGCTTATAAACTTGAACTCATCGACGGATTAAGCGCCCAGCGTGACGCGCTAAACTTTACGTTCTCTGATTTGCTTAACAGCAAGCGAGACTGTAAACGGAAAAGAGAATATTTGCGCTTGTCTGAAATGATCGGAAAGTTGCAAAACAGCATTTAGCCACCAGCGCCCACTATGGGCGCTTTTTTTTCGTTTCAGGATCTCCACCATAACGCGCCAACAATGGCGCGTTTTCTTTTATCTCGCGTTCACTCATTCACACCAAAAATAAGCGCCATAAACGCGCCAATTTAACGCGTTTTTACGTGTGGTAGTACATACCCATTACACACAGTAAAAAACACGTTATAGCGCGTTTAAAAGCGTTTTAGCGCGTGGCTTATTTTGTCGTGTCGTGGGCGTGATCGTCTGGTGACGCGATCCGCGCTATCCTTCGGGGCGTGTCGGCAATATTGGCGCGATCCGTGGGCGCTCACGTATCATTAGCACGTTGGCGCAACGTGTACGCGCTAACAATGCAGCGCAGATTACAGCGCTGGACGTATGGCGCAAAAACAGCTTACGTCCACCAGCTGGCGACGATTCTGGCGTCTCCCTCTATACAAATTTTTCCCATGAGGCGACCCCCGCCGTTTCCCGAAAATTTTCTGGCCGTTTCCCGTCGGTTGCCCGGATGGCTTTCTGCCCGTTTCTGAATTTCCCTGCGGGAGCTGGTGGACGGAAAGAAAAGGGCGTTTCCAGCCCCCTCCCCTCTTACTTGCCAGCCAGTATGTGAATCCGATTACTGGCGTATACATTCAGCATAAAGTTAGCGCAAAACAGTTTCCATGAGTCAACGCCAGCGGCATACGTGATGTTTTTGCATTTAATTGCATTGTTGGCGATCCGCATACCCTGCGCTATTGCTTCATCATCGCTAAAATCGAACGACGATTGAGTCTTAATCCAGATAGCGATCTGCGAGGCAAACTCAGTCAGCTTGGACTGGCAGAATCGCCCGGAGCGCACCGGGAAGACAAATGTTCCAAACCCAGAATTTACCACATACGCTTTCTCAAATACCCGCGTGAATCGACGGTTGCAAATGATGTCTTTGGCGATCTGCTGCTTCTCTTTCCCGGACAGCTGGATGGTCTCTTCTTCGCGCCAGGCGCCCAGGATGTTCTTTTCAATGTCGGCGTATGTGACAGAGATGGTGCCATGCGCGGGAGTGTTTACAGTAGCGATATAGTTCATTGTGATAATCCTTTAAACAACTTGTTTTCTCGTTGGTTTAATTATCGCAGTGGGTGTGAGGCGTCCAAGCGTTCTGTTTCGGCAACTGGTGGCCGTCGGGAAGTCGGTGGGTGTTCGGTAGCCTGGCGGTAAGAGGTGGGTGTTTTTAGCCTGCGGGAAAGCAGGTGGTAGTTAAGAGCCACCAGCATCGGTGGCCCTCCTCTCTCAATGAAGTAATCCGATGTCGATGGTGTCGCCTGAATCTGTCACGCGGATCATCAGCATAGCGAAGGCATTCAGTGGATAGCCGGCGTGCCATTCCGGGAAGCGGTCATCGCGCATGAAGTCGGCAATGTCATAAACGCTATCTTGATAATGGAAGAAGCGGGAGCTGGTTTGTTCGTCCGGTTCGACGTGATCCATTTCTTTCTGCTCGGCCGGCGACAGGTCAAGCCAGGATTCCAGCCATACGTTTTCTGCTTCGGGGAGATGGTGAAATCGGTCATGTGCGTTTCCTCACTGCGTTAATAACTTGTTTTCTTGTTGGTGTTATTATCGCAACGCAGGAGAGGCATAAAACAACTTGTTTACGGATTGGGGAAAATGGCGCGGGTTACGCGCCATTGGCTGATTTACTGGACGTTGTAGACGGACTCAGGCAGATACTCTTCCAGAGAGCCGCCAGACACAATGGTGATGCCGTATGAACCAACCCAGGTATTGTTGGCGCCCAGGTTTCCCTCGATCATATCCTGAACCTGTGCCATCAGGCCTTCGAAAATGGTCTTCGGGTCTGTTCGATAATAGGCTTCAATGGCGGCCAGCAGAGTGTCCGAACCATTTTTCACTGATTGCTCGCCGACGGCATAAACCTTCGAGCGATCGCGCTTAAGAGTTGTACGGGCCAGCTGGGTGGTCACATGCGGAACAGCCGATGCATCACGGAACTGAACGGTCAGCTGGGCCAGTTTATTGCCTTCTTCGTCAGTGCTGGATGCGTAGTAAAGGTCAAATACTAAATCTTCTTTGGTCAAACTCATTTTTACCTCCATGTAAATGCGTCGTAATACTATCGCCGTAGGTAAGTACTTACAATACAAAAAAGCCCCGAAGGATCGACGGGGCTGTCGTAAATTCGACTAATCTGTGTTGCACATGACTATGCAATGGCGAGGGTTGTTGCTCGTTGAATTTCCTGCTGGGCGACCTTGTTAACTTCCAGTAAAGCCAACTCCAGTTCTGACTCAGGCCAGATAACTTGTTTAGCTACCCACCCTTTCGCACTATAGCGCCTGACGCTCATTACAATGCGCTTGCGAGAAGTTTCGCCGAAGACGACAACGGTCTCTTTGAAAAGTCGGATGGCTGTGCCGTTGGCCACTATGTCCAGTAAAGTGATCGAACCGAGTACTGCAGGTTTGTCTTTGCGAGGCTGGAGCTTATCCAGTTTCAAAATCATCTCGGTATTCATTACACACTCCGTAAACAATTTGTTTTCTTGTTTGTGTAAATAATACCAGTGTGAAAACGGCCACCAAGCGAAGCGTTCCGGCATTCAGCTGGCCGCAGGCCACAATCACTCAAAAGCCACCTGCTGGTGGCCGTCGCTAATCTTCGTCAGGGAACTCCTCTTTCACTGCGGCCACCAGCTCCCGCTTCTCTTCATCAGTCAGCAGGTGCCAAACATCCTTCCCTTTGGGTGACTCTCCCTTAGCTGGTACAAACGACCATAATTTACGGGTTAGTGCTGGCCCTACGCCATCAAGACATTCGGCCAGCGAGTCCACGCTCCATACTTCCACAATCACAGGCATATTCATTGTCTTCCTCCTTTATCTGGACTCTGACGTTGTGCAGTTCCACGCGACGGACATTGCGTTGTCCTCGATATGAAAATCAAACGTGCCCTCGCGATAACCTTCGACAATCAGCGTACCAATGCGCCCAGCGACATCCGCAGAGCGGATAACGTCATCCAGAGAGATCTGGAGTTCGTCAGTACATGTCTCTTCTCCGCAAAGGGTGATGCTGATGTTCAAATGCTTGTACATGTTTTTCTCCTTTGTCTAAACACGTTGTTTTCTTGTTGGTGTTATTATCGCAATAAGACATAGTCGAAAAAGAATTTTGTATCGGGAAGAACTGGAAAAGCAGTGAGTATCCGGGAGCGTATCGGGAGCGATTTTTACATTATTCTTCTCAATGCGCACCGCAGGACTGGTGGGCAGTATTTTCCTCTTCCCGAAAACCTGCTGAAACAGCTTGTGACCCTCGAACGCTCTGGCAGAATACGTATCAGCAGCTGCGCGCAGCGGGAAGAAAGCCACCTGCGCACCAAAGGGTGTACCGCCAGAGAATCAGCCGTCCCCGCGGCATTTTGTCTCTATACCGGCACACACCCTTTCCATGACGGGAACCCAGCCGTTTCCCGAAAAATCTCCAGCCGTTTCCACTCAGGCAGCCAGCCTTTTCCCTGCGGGGACGCTCCGATAGATTTTCGCGGTGGCCCTTTCACTCATTCGACCGCAGGGATGTTACGGGGGATAAAATCAGGACTTGAATAAATACGGGAAATGGAGCGATCCCCCTCCATCCCCTCTCTCTTATATCTGTGCTCTTTCCTGACTCGAATAACCTCTCTTATGGGGGACTCGTATCTCTCTTATTAGCGCTCTATACGGTGACCATTCGTATGGGAGAAAAGGCAACTTTCTTCTCTCTGCCGGTAAGTGGTTTTGCAGATGTTGTAGAGGTGGTGGTCTTGTGGTTTTACTCTGGTCTGTATTCTTCGTTTTGGGGATAGTTCTTCTCTGTGTATGGAGTGATGGCGTGCGCGCTTTTCCTTTCGTTCATCTTGAGAGGTGGAAGTGTGGGTGATGTGGTTTCTGGTCTGTTGTAGTTCTCCTTATGTGAAGTAATGGCGTTCTCTGCTTATCAGGAATTTGCGTTTTCTTTCGGGGTAAGAGTGGGTAAACGAGATGGCGCCGGGTACTGTTCTGGCCTGGTCTTGTCTGGAGATTCTTCCCGGGTATTCTCTTCGGTGTATTGGGGAATGGCGTTCAGATAAATTGCCTTTCTCTCGTCGCTTTTTGGTGGTGGTCGAGGTTTGCTTCATGGGGTCGGTAGCCTGGGGCAATGAGGTTGGTCTTTTCGGTAGCCTGGCTGGAAGAGGTTGGTATTGCCTGGGTGTGGGGTAATGGCAGTTCCTTTTCTTTGTTATCTTGTTTTGTTGTTTTCTTATTGCCTAAAACAATTTGTTTATATACTCATTAAACGCAACCAGAGCGATTCTGAGCGTGTCTGTTTTGTGGTGGTATCAGGAGTCGTTTTTGGCGTTTTCGTCGCAGGGTGTTGGTCTCTGGTGCGCTGCTTAACGGATATAAGAAGTGACATGGCAAAACGTCAACTTTTGAGACCAAATCAGGGTAAAGCGTTGACTTTTCATTGATGTGTTATTTATTTGTTTTCTTGTGGGTGTTATGTGCGTAAAAGCCTTGCCGCGCCTGGAGTGTATGAGGTTGGAGGGTAGGGAAGAAGGGCGATCAACGAGTTCTTATAGAAATCCTCAATTAGTGACCGCCAATGTCAACGCGTTGATTAGTCTGTCGCCTGGGAGTCTGTACGCGTAGCCACGCTTCATCCCCCCAAAATCACGCGTCACAAAGCTGCCAGCGTAACGTTTGGTAATGACCTGGCAGACATAACAGATAGCGAGAAGATAAAGCATGGACTTCTTGTTAACTTTGGTAAAAACATAGCAAGACAGGTTTCATCACTTTGTGCATCCGCAATGCGAGTCTACCCGAACGAAAAACACAAACCGAGCAGTCAGCTTTTCCACTGCATAAATTATGCTTGTGCAAATACTGTACTCGTTACACCCTTTAGATTAAAATCAGCCAGCTAATATAACACATGAGGTTTATGATGGCTGGCCAGTATGAAAAAGCAATAACGATAAAACAAGCGATAGATTCAATTAATTTACGCCACTACCTTCTGCCTGCAATTCAGCGAAAGTTTGTCTGGAGTTACGGGCAGATATGTCTACTATTTGATTCCATCATGCGAGACTACCCGATAAACTACTTTCATGATGTGGGATATCCGTAGTATCAGTATTAAAAACGATTACAAATTTTATGAGTTCCTGAAAGAATACTGTCAGCGGTTTAATGAAGAAAACCCATATGTACCAACAAATGCGGGATTTCATGATTTTAAGGCGGTGATTGATGGTCAGCAGCGTCTCACATCTTTATATATTGGACTGTGTGGAACGTATGCGTATAAAAAGCCCCGGGAGTGGTGGCCTTCGGCACAGGATGATCGCATCCTGCCGCCCAGAAAGCTTTACGTCGATTTAACAGCGCCACTTGACTCAGACGATGAGCCCATGATGAAGTACAACTTCAGGTTCCTCACCGACAAGGAATACACTGATTCACTTACCGATAACAAACATCACTGGTTCTGCCTTCACGAAATATTCAAATACGAGCAAATTGATTCTCCGGATGATATCTTATTTAAAGTTGTCGTACCAGAACTCGAAAAAAGAGGACTCATTTCCAGTGAATTCTCCAGAAAAACCCTGCTTAAACTTTATACCAAGATAAGAACTGAGAATCTTATCCACTACTTCAATGAGAGCAGCCAGGACATTGATCATGTGTTGGATGTTTTCATCCGCACGAATAACGGGGGGACAAAACTTGAGTTCTCCGACTTACTGATGTCAATAGCTGTAGCACACTGGCAGGGTGATTTCAGAAGAGAACTGGATGAACTAACAAAAAACATTCATCAGAATAATGAAATGGGGTTTTATATTGAAAGAGACTGGTTCTTAAAAACCAGCCTGATGCTTATTGACTCTGACGTCCGGTTCAAAGTAAAAAATTTCACTTCAGAAGAGGTCGGTAAGATACAACAACAATGGTCTGAAATAAAATCCTGTATCAAGGAGACTTTTGTTCTTATCAGGCGATTCGGCATCAATCCACAGTCACTGATATCTAAAAATGCAGTCATTCCTGTGGTCTACTGGCTTTACAAAAAGCAAACCAATGGACACCCATTATATACAACGATTAATCTCCTGAATAAAAACCACAATGAACGCTCAGTAATTAGCCAGTGGTTTTACATGGTACTTCTGAAAGGGATCTTTGGAAGCCAGGCAGATGCGCTACTCACGAGCATCAGAGACGTAATGAAGAATAGTCTTTCAGATGTTCATTTTCCTCTTGAGAAGATTATTGACAGGTACAAAGGCTCGAATAAGGACCTCAGATTTGACAACGAATACATCGAAAGCCTTCTCAATATCAGATATGGCGAAGGTCGCTGCCGCGTACTATTGCATCTTCTGTTCCCTGAAATGAATCCGACCGAGGTGTTTCATATTGATCACCTTCATCCAAGAAATCATTTTTCAAATAAATATCTTGAAAAATTAGATTATATTGCGAATTCACCGGAGAAACTCAGCTTTTACGAAAATCCGGAACACTGGGACACCATACCAAATCTTCATTTACTGAATCACTCTCAGAATACAAGTAAACAGGATACATCCCTGAAACAATGGCTATCTCACTCATCAAACAACTATACTCCATCAATGCTGTTAGTTTCAGATGAAAACATTGAGTTCAGTCGCTTCCAGGAATTCTACAATGAGCGAAGAAACGCCCTAAAGCAAAGACTACTGAATCGGGTATTTCTTACAACAAAAATAGATTCATCACCATCCACAATGGATACGGATGAAGAAATTCTCACCGACTGAACGTTCAGCCCCGATAGTATCGGGGCTTCAGTATTTATCGTCAGCGCAACGTTTCTACTGGCCTGACTGAAAGAACGTTGGCTACACAACCGGGCAAACGAACTCTCAGTGCAACGCATGACATACAAAACCTGTCATCAATATGAAATTGCGATAAAATCGGGCCAATAACAGTACTTAAGAATCATACAACAGGATACAAGATGACAAGCCTTCAGCAACGTGCAGAGTTACACCGTCAAATCTGGGCCATTGCCAATGATGTCAGAGGCTCAGTGGATGGATGGGATTTTAAACAGTATGTACTCGGTGCACTTTTCTATCGCTTCATTAGTGAGAATTTTTCCAGCTACATGGAAGCAGGGGATGAGAGCATAAATTATGCTGCACTTGATGACAGCATCATTACCGATGACATCAAAGACGATGCCATCAGGACTAAAGGCTATTTCATCTACCCGAGCCAGCTGTTCTGCAATGTTGCAGCTAAAGCTAACACCAACGACAGGCTGAATGCTGATTTAAACAGTATCTTCGTTGCTATTGAAAGCTCTGCCTACGGCTATCCGTCCGAGGCCGACATCAAAGGCCTGTTCGCCGATTTCGATACGACCAGCAATCGACTGGGGAACACCGTAAAAGATAAAAACAGCCGTCTTGCCGCCGTTCTGAAAGGCGTGGAGGGGCTGAAGCTGGGGAATTTTAACGAGCACCAGATTGATCTGTTTGGTGATGCCTACGAGTTCCTGATTTCTAACTATGCGGCGAATGCCGGTAAGTCTGGCGGAGAGTTCTTCACGCCACAGCATGTCTCTAAGTTGATTGCTCAGCTTGCGATGCACGGTCAGACTCACGTCAACAAAATCTATGACCCTGCTGCAGGCTCGGGCTCACTGCTGCTGCAGGCGAAAAAACATTTTGATAACCACATCATCGAAGAAGGCTTTTTTGGTCAGGAAATCAACCATACGACGTTCAACCTGGCGCGTATGAACATGTTTCTGCACAATATCAACTACGACAAATTTGATATCAGACTGGGAAATACTCTGACTGAGCCTCACTTTGGCGATGAAAAACCGTTTGACGCGATCGTCTCTAACCCGCCGTACTCGGTTAAGTGGATTGGCAGCGATGACCCGACCCTGATTAACGATGAGCGCTTTGCTCCGGCTGGCGTGCTGGCCCCGAAATCAAAAGCTGACTTTGCGTTTGTACTACATGCGCTGAATTACCTGTCTGCTAAAGGGCGCGCAGCAATAGTTTGCTTCCCCGGTATTTTTTACCGTGGCGGTGCAGAGCAGAAAATCCGACAGTACCTGGTCGACAACAACTATGTTGAAACGGTGATTTCTCTGGCACCTAATCTGTTCTTCGGCACCACTATTGCCGTTAACATTCTGGTGATGTCAAAGCACAAAACAGATACCCGCGTTCAGTTTATTGACGCCAGCGGGTTGTTTAAGAAAGAAACCAATAACAATATCCTGACTGATGGTCATATCGAAAAGATTATGCAGGTCTTTACCAGTAAAGCAGATATTGACCACTTAGCGAAAACAATCCCTTATGAAACAGTAGCCGCAAATGACTATAACCTGTCAGTAAGCAGCTACGTCGAAGCCATGGATACCCGCGAAATTGTCGATATTGCAGAGCTGAATGCCGAGCTAAAAATCACCGTCAGCAAAATCGATCAGTTGCGCAAAGACATTGATTCAATAGTGGCTGAGATTGAAGGTGACGAGGTACAGAAATGAGCGCTCTGAGCTATCTGGAAAAGTTACTTAATGGAGTTGATATTCAATGGAAGACGATTGGAGAAGTTACTCTACGAACGAGTAATATAAAATGGCGTGAGGCTACCCGCTCTTATCGATATGTGGATTTAACCTCTGTTGATATTGAAACAAAAAAAATCATTGAGACAACTGAAGTTACAGCAAACAATGCCCCGAGTAGGGCTCAAAAACTCATTGAGGAAAATGATGTTATTTTCGCAACAACTCGACCAACTCAACAACGGTTTTGCCTAATAGACGGTGAGTACTCAGATGAAGTAGCAAGCACCGGATTCTGTGTCTTAAGAGCGAAACAAGATGAGGTTCTGCCAAAATGGATTTGGCATTGGATTTCAACAAGTTACTTTAAAAAATATGTTGAAGAAAATCAAAGTGGATCAGCATACCCTGCGATATCTGACGCGAAGGTAAAGGAGTGCTATATTCCAGTTCCCTGCCCGGAAAATCCTGGAAAGTCTCTTGCCATCCAGTCTGAAATCGTCCGAATTCTGGATAAATTTACTGCACTTACCGCTGAGCTTACCGCTGAGCTTACCGCACGGAAAAAACAGTACAACTACTATCGTGACCAGTTGCTGAGTTTTGAGGGGGGGAGTGTTGAGTGGAAGAGTCTGGGGGAAGTAGCAATAATTACAATTGGTGCGTTTGTCCGTAAGGACAAGCAGAATCCTGACGCAGATTATCCGGTCTACAACGGAGGGCGGACTCCTACAGGTTACTACGAAGACTTCAACAATGATGGCGATAAGATTATTGTGAGTGCGCGTGGAGCAAATGCAGGATTTGTAAATAAGAGTTCCACTCCTTACTGGGCAGGCAATAGTTGCTATTCCATCTCTGTTAGAAGCACTGAACAGTTGCATTGGATGTATGTCTATTACTATCTGAAACAATCCGAGACCAAATTAACGGGTATTCAGCAGAAAGGAGGTATTCCTGCCGTATCCAAAAAACAAATGGAGGACCTTTTACTACCAATCCCTTCAAAGTCAGAGCAAGTTAGGATTGTCACCATACTCGATAAATTCGACACATTAACAAGCTCTATCACCGAAGGCTTACCCCGCGAAATCGAGCTGCGCCAGAAACAGTACGAATACTATCGTGATTTGCTGTTCAGCTTCCCGAAGCCTGAAATTGCCAGTCACTGATTTGACTTTATACTCGCCGGAAGAGGCCCTGAACCCTCTTCCGGCCTTTGCCTGATGGCAGATTAAGGATACGCCATGACTCACCAGACCCACACCATTGCTGAATCCAATAACTTTATCGTCCTTGATAAATACACCAAAGCCCAGCCGACAGGCGACAGCTATCAAAGCGAGTCTGATCTGGAGCGAGAGCTGATCCAAGACCTGCAAAATCAGGGCTATGAGTTTCTTGCTGTAAAATCACAGACCGCAATGCTGGCTAATATCCGGGCGCAGCTCCAGAGCCTCAATGGTGTGGCGTTTAACGAAAGTGAATGGCGGCGCTTCGCAGAGCAGTATCTGGACAGCCCCCAGTGACAGCAGCCTGGACAAAACCCGCAAAATCCATATCGACTATATCTGTGATTTTACGTTTGATGATGGTCGTCTGGAAAACATCTATCTGATAGATAAAAAGAACCTGCTGCGCAATAAGGTGCAGGTCATTCAGCAGTTTGAGCAGACCGGCTCACACGCTAACCGTTATGACGTCACCATTCTGGTTAACGGCCTGCCGCTGGTGCAAATCGAACTCAAAAAGCGTGGCGTGGCGATTCGTGAAGCCTTTAACCAGATACACCGTTACAGCAAGGAAAGCTTTAACAGCGATAACTCCCTGTTTAAATATCTGCAACTCTTCGTGATTTCCAACGGGACTGATACCCGGTACTTTGCCAGTACCACTAAACGGGATAAAAATAGCTTTGATTTCACCATGAACTGGGCGAAATCGGATAACACTCTTATTAAGGACCTGAAGGACTTTACCGCCACTTTCTTCCAGAAGCATACTCTGCTGAATGTTCTGTTTAATTACAGCGTGTTTGACAGCAGCCAGACGCTGCTCGTCATGCGCCCCTATCAGATTGCCGCCACCGAGCGCATTCTCTGGAAAATTAACAGCTCATTTAAAGCGAAGAACTGGTCAAAACCAGAAAGCGGCGGGTTTATCTGGCATACCACTGGGTCAGGTAAAACCCTGACCAGCTTTAAGGCTGCACGTCTGGCGACTGAACTGGACTTCATTGATAAAGTCTTCTTTGTGGTCGACCGTAAAGACCTCGATTACCAGACCATGAAGGAGTATCAGCGCTTCTCTCCGGACAGTGTCAATGGTTCGGATAATACAGCAGGCCTCAGAAGAAACCTGGATAAGGACGATAACAAAATTATCGTCACAACCATTCAGAAACTCAATAACCTGATGAAAGCCGAAGCTGACCTGCCCGTCTATCAGCAGCAGGTGGTGTTTATCTTTGATGAGTGTCACCGCAGCCAGTTTGGTGAGGCCCAGAAAAACCTCAAAAAGAAATTCAGACGCTTTTATCAGTTTGGTTTTACCGGTACGCCTATTTTCCCGCAAAACGCATTAGGGTCGGAAACGACCGCCAGCGTTTTTGGCCGTGAGTTACATTCTTACGTGATTACCGATGCCATTCGTGATGAAAAGGTGCTGAAGTTTAAGGTGGACTATAACGATGTCCGCCCGCAGTTTAAGGCGCTGGAAACCGAAACCGACGAGAAAAAACTCAGTGCCGCGGAAAATCAGCAGGCTTTTCTTCACCCGCTGCGCATCCAGGAAATCACACAGTACATACTGAACAACTTCCGCCAGAAAACACATCGCACTTTCCCGGGAGCCAAGGGCTTTAACGCCATGTTAGCAGTTAGCAGTGTGGAAGCGGCAAAAGCTTATTACTCGACGTTTAAAGTACTACAGGAAGAAGCAGCAAAAAAATCAGGCAGCTATAAATGCCTTCGGGTTGCAACCATCTTCTCCTTTGCTGCAAATGAAGAGCAAAGCGCCATTGGTGATATTACTGACGAAAGCTTTGATACCAGCGCGATGAACAGCAGCGCAAAGGAATTCCTGGATTCAGCTATTGATGACTATAACAACCACTTTAAAACCAATTTCAGTACCGACAGTAACGGCTTCCAGAACTACTACCGCGATTTAGCTCAACGAGTGAAAAATCAGGATATTGACCTTCTCATCGTGGTGGGAATGTTCTTAACCGGCTTTGATGCCCCGACGCTTAACACTCTGTTCGTTGACAAAAACCTGCGTTATCACGGCCTGATGCAGGCATTTTCCCGCACCAACCGTATCTATGATGCAACCAAAACCTTCGGCAATATCGTGACTTTCAGGGACCTGGAGCGTCCCACCATTGATGCCATTACACTTTTTGGCGACAAAAACACCAAGAATGTGGTACTGGAAAAAAGCTACGAAGAGTACATGCAGGGCTTTAGCGATGCGGCAACCGGCGAAGCTAAACGAGGTTTTATGTCTATTGTTTCGGAGCTGGAGCAGCGCTTCCCTGACCCTGCCAGTATCGAGAGTGAAAAAGAGAAAAAAGCCTTCGTCAAACTGTTTGGTGAATATCTGCGGGCAGAAAACATCCTGCAAAACTACGATGAATTTGCCACGCTGAAAGCCCTGCAGAAGGTTGATATTAGTGACCCGGAAGCGGTAGAAACCTTTAAAGCAGAGCACTACGTGGATGATGAAAAATTTGCTGAATTACAAACCATTCGCCTCCCTGCCGAACGTAAAGTTCAGGACTACCGCTCAGCTTACAATGATATCCGGGACTGGCAGCGACGTGAAAAAGCAGCAAACGACAGGGATACATCAACCACGGACTGGGATGACGTGGTGTTTGAAATTGACCTGCTCAAGTCGCAAGAGATTAACCTGGACTACATTCTGGGCCTGATTTTTGACCACAACCGTCAGAAAAGGGTAAAGAAGCCCTGACTGAAGAGGTCCGACGCTTAATCCGCTCAAGTCTAGGCAACCGTGCCAAAGAAGGTCTGATTGTTGACTTTATTCAGCAAACTAACCTTGATGATATGCCGGATAAAGCCAGTATCATTGATGCATTCTTTACCTATGCTCAGCGTGAACAGCAGCGGGAAGCGGAAGCGTTGATTAAGGAAGAAAACCTCAATGAAGAGGCGGCAAGGCGCTATATCCGTACATCACTCAAACGGGAATATGCTACCGAAAATGGAACGGAGTTAAATGAGACGCTACCAAAACTCAGTCCACTGAATCCTCAGTACAAAACGAAAAAGCAGACCGTATTCCAAAAAATTGGGGCGTTTATCGAAAAATTTAAAGGGGTTGGAGGAAGGATTTAAATTACATTAGGTTATTAAGCAGTTTTTTCTTAAAAGAGCTTAGGGATATGATCTTATATCCCTACCAAATAATTTCCACTTCCAATGTAGGTAGTACAAATCTTAAACACTTATTCCAGTGACGTTCGTCGCCATAAGTGAAGTCGTGAACCTGGTGCATGAACGCGATCCCTTTCTCGCACTCGGCCACGATTGCATGGATGACGTTCATCTCTTTGCTGTGGTCGATACCGGTGTTCGAAGCAAAAGACTCAAGGACAGAAAGCGCAGCACTCATAATGCCACCATATAAACAATTTGTTTTATTATTGGTTTTATTATCTCAGATAAGAAAAGGCGTTAAAGATCTATCCAGAGGGCTACGGAGGAGGGGAAGGGGGCTCTCGCCCCCTTGCTATTTCAGGTTCAGTGGCTGACTTGCTGCATCTTGTGCGGCTGGTCATTTAGATCGTGGCGATGGGCAAGTTCTCGCATCATGTCTTCGATACGGCTCTTCGCTTCATCCATATTATCCGCCATCGCACCAAGCAGCTGGCGAATAGCAGCGGGATGTTCATCGCCGGTTAGCTCTGGCATTTTGAACCCGTTATGGGTTGCCATTAGTTTAAAGGCGGTAATTAACATGCCTAAAGATGACTTAAGGCTGGCGATCTCCCGCTCTTTGCTTTCAATGCCCATATTGTCTCCGGAGAGCTCTGGCGCCGGCGCGCATTTTGGTTCGCTCATCATGTCCAGAGTTGCCTGCAGTTTATTGGCACGTTCATGCTCTTCCACATACGCCCCGCCAAAGTGACGAGCAAGCATCAGGATTTTCATTGGTTCGTCAAATAAGTCCATGACCTGGACGATGGCCATGATGCGTTCCAGCGGATGAGCGTCACCATGACCAGTTATAGAATCAAGCATCCCTACGAGTTTTTTAGCCCCGACTTCATTAATGATCTTCTTTACTTCAGCGTTAGCGGCGGTGCATTTATCACACATGTGTTTTTCCTTAATTGTTAAAATAATTTGTTTTCTTGGTGGCTTTATTCTGACAATTCAGAAGAGGGGGGCAAACGCGTCATAACGGTTAAACCAGAAGAATCGAGGGCCAGGTGGCCCTCGGCGATCACTTCGATTTTTTAAGTAGAGGTTGGGCAAAGTAGATAGCCAATCCAACCAACACGCCATCTGCCGCGATAGACATCAGTTTGCCAGTGAAGTCCACCAGCACGACCAGCACGAGAAGAATGGCGACGACGGCCAGCCTTAATTTCTCTGCCATTAGATGTACGCATCCAGAGATAACTGCAGCGCCTGAGCAATTTTCTTCAGCACAACCTCTTCTTCTTCGCCGATGCCATCCTGATCGGCAATATCCAGGCAGAGACACAACACATCAACGGCTTCTGGAGTGCCGGCGACATCAGCAAGCTCCCGAAGAGCCTGTGCGTTGGCGGAACGAGGAGAAGCTTCATAGCGAGCACGAATATTGCTGCTCATCTGGGCGATCTCACCCGCGAACGGTGAGAAAGCTGGCAATGCGGAGATGGTCTTCTCCAGAATAGCGATTTCTTTTGCATCACAGTTGCCGTCTGCATAAGCGATCATGTATGCGCCCCAGACAGTAGCTTCGACCGCATCGCGGTTCTCCATTTTTTAACTTCAATAACCGCTTTACGAGTTTTCTTTTTGAAGAAACCTAACATGTGTTTTTCCCTATATGTTATGTGCTTAAACAAATTGTTTTCGTATACAAATAAACATTAAGGCAGCAAAGAGAGCCTCCAAGGCTTCAACCCCTACGCCCATTAACAGAACCCGAGAACAGAGCCGATCGGTGGGACAAAAATCCCCACAACACGAGCGATCGTCATACCTGAGTGAAGAAATAAATCACCGTGTAGTGCCAGCTTAACGATGTTTGAGATCCAGCCACCCACCGCCAAAAGCAGAATGGCTATCCAAATGAATGACCAGTTTTTGAGTAAGAAGATCACGCCATCACCTCAGTCGCAGCAGGAGGAAGATCCGGAGTCGCAGGACGAACTTGAGGAATCGAATCCAACCGCATCCCATCCAGAGTGGCAGACCGGGGCATGGTGGTGATGCTGGTTGTGCTTTCCGTGACTGGTGCCGGCGTCTGCTGCGAAACCGTTTTGCATGAGTCCGGCATCAGCAACGCCTGAGTCGACGGTATTGCTACGGCTGCCAGACAAATCGTGATCAGCCCGTAGGCCATTGGAAGTAGTCTTTTTCGTTGAAATTGATCCATCTGAGCTCTCCATGCGCGTTTGATTGGCTCGCACGCCCCAGGTGTCTCGCAGGATTTTTGCGGTTCGGGCCTTCATCACTTCCCCCATTGCCACACGAGCCCCCAGGTTAGAGATGGCCACCGCATGGTCATCCAGACGATGCTCCATTTGACCTACTTTCTCTTCCAGTTCGGACAGGCGTGCAGACACACGGCCGGAGAATAACTCCGCCAGGATGAGTCGTAGCGAACGGGGGTGTTTCTTAAGAGAAGAGGAAGGCGTTTGATGTGCCATTTGAAATCCTTTCAATGTCAGAAAGAGTTGCGGCTGGAATGTCCAGCCGCCGTTTTTTTGCGTTCCATCCTTGGAACCGTGCCTAACCAGCACGTTGTCATCCTGACGATGGGTAAGATACATGATACAAAATTATAGGTAAATACTTACTTATCATTTTGTACCAAAAAACCAGCATCTTTTTTGTGTGGAGTATCCGCTGCCGCATATGCTGCGATCTTGGCCAGCCTGTCGCATATTTCGTTTTCTCGATGCCCGGCGTGGCCCTTTACCCAGTTCCACCTGACATTGTGGCGACTGGCGGCTAAATCGAGTCGTTTCCAGAGGTCGACATTCTTAACAGGCTTCTTGTCAGCAGTGATCCAACCATTAAGTTTCCACCCCTTCATCCAGAGGGTCATACCATTTTTGAGATACTGGCTATCTGAGTGCAGGATCACGTTGCAGGAGAATTTTAGGCGTTCCAAAGCTATCAGGGCGCCCATCATCTCCATGCGATTGTTTGTGGTGCTGTGGAAGCCCTCAGAAAGCTCGCGCTCTTCGCCTCGATACTGGAGAACGATGCCGTAACCGCCAGGCCCGCCCGGATTTTTGAGGCAAGAGCCATCACTGAATACTTTTACGGTTTTGAGCTGGGGATTGAACTCGACTACGGGGGTTTTGAAGTTGGTACGGGATTGCTGGTGGGTTTGGTATCTGGCTTTGGACTTCGTGCGGCAGCCAGTATGTTGCCGGGCTGGGGTCTTGGTCGTCATTTTGGCTCCAGAATCGCGCGCCGCGACGATTTTTTTTTTCCCTCGCGCGTGCGCGCACACGTGCGTGTAAATATTAAAATTTTAGAAAAGAAAACTTACTTCCCAGAACAGGTTTTATTAAAACCTGAACTGAGCGAACGAAGTGAGCGAAGTTCACCTCGAACGAAGTGAGAGGTTGTCTTTTCAGGTAATACTCTCCCAGGGAGGTGAGTAAAAAATCCTCACCAACCTGGTCGTTTCATAACCTGAAAAGTTATGACCTAAGTCTACTGCCAGCTTAGGCTTGGGAAGTTATGGATGACAGCACCCCAGAACCGAGATCTTCCCACACTTTATGAAGGGGAGTACTGGATTCAACCTCTCGAAACACTCCAGACTCGACAATCATAAAGTGACCCTTCTCTCTGCTCACTTTGGTTCCCCCTTCCCCAACCCCTAAACGGTGCCGGTTCTACGCTGGTAGTGAGCTTTTTTAAACCTGACGCCAGTGACGCTACCCCCCACCCATCAGATCGAGATTTCGATTCAGGTCGAAATCGACATCATTCTACAACCACTATGATACATTGCAAACGGTAACTACTTACTTACTTTTTTGACTGATCATTTTGTCTACCATGAAGCTGAACTTGCAGAGCAAAAACCTCGTTGATTAGCTCGCCAAGGAGCTGCTCAATCAGGTCTTTGTGTTCGCCAGTGTGCAAACATTTCAGTGACCACTCGTAAAGACTGAATGCCTTTTCACGATCCTTCATGAGTTCGCGAGCGTTAGCCAAAAAATCGCTCTCAACGAGCGCTACGACGTTCGTCGGGTATACCATGATAGTTTTCCTTACTGTGGTTCATAAAATCGATTCTAGAGCGTCTGAAGAGGGGTTCCAGTGGGTTCTGGAGGTGTAAAACGGTCTGGGAGTTGTTTGGAAATCACGTCTTAAAAAGCCTGCGTCTGTATATATTAATAATTAGTACTTAGTTATTTATATATACGGAAGCAGGTTCTCAAACTAACTCCCAGACTGGTGTTTACGCTGCCTTTTTACGTGGTCTCTTCTTCCTGACAACATTGGCAGGATCATAACCACCCAGCTTTTTCATCACCGCCAGCGGTATCTTGCTGATGGTGTGCCCAGCTTCCTGACAGTAGCCACGGAAGATAAGCAACATGCTGCCACCAGGGTTGATGTTTACCTCCACCAGCCCAAGTTCAACATCCGGCTCAACGAACGCCACGCGGCCGCCAGACAAGATGACGGTTTCGTTGGCGCATTCAGCCGCACGCTCGTACCACTGCGTATCGAGGGATTGTGGTATCAACATGACCGTCGTCACTCCACGCGACTGCTCGCGGATGGCTGCGTCTATCCAGGGGGTGATTTTGGAGTAGGGCGGGTTAAGGAACGCCACAGTGCCAGGATCACCCCAGCTGGACTTAAGAGCATCTCGTTCCACACCGATATAGCTCGGAAGAAGCGCGTTTTCTTTGTTACAGGCGACATCAACATCAAACGTAATGCCGAGATATCGCTGAATGGCGACAAACAACCATTTCGGTGTGCGCCAAAGATCTCGAAGAGAGGCATCTCGCTCTCGCTTTTTGATTTTTTCGGCTGCTATCATTTTACAATCCAATAGGTAAGTATTTACCTATTTTTTCATGTCATCTTACGAATGGCAAATAAAGAAAAAACACGCCAGATTGCTTAACGGGAGACGCTCTGGCGTGTTTTTTACTGTTGGGGCATACGAATAACTGTCCAACGCTCTAAAACTATCAGGGGGCTTCAGAGCGCGAAACGGATCGTCAGCCAATGGAATACTCCGCGATAAATTTCCTTACGATCGGGGACTCTTCATTAAGAAGCAATCTTCCACCATCCCTCGTAGCGATTCCCGTGACAGGGAAAACAGCCATCATCTGGCCAGCCTGAGTCGACGCGGTGCTGAGTGGATATGGCTTTTCCGGATAGCTCATTAACGCCAGCTTAATGCTATTGCTGCTTGCCTCTTTTGTGTCAATAAGATGCCGCAATGCAATCACCGTGTAGATGCTGATATCCGGTCCGCCATTGAACCAATTTAGCAGGTTAGAGATCTTGTCTTTTGCCTTAACCGGCGCCGAATTCAGAGCTTCGATGAAGACCTCACGTTTCAGACCAGCCGCAGCATAAAAATCATCGCCCTTATCGTTCAGGCTGAATCGAGGCTTGGGTGCTGCGCGCTCTTTTTTCGCCGCCTTCGACTCTTTTGGCTGAGCCGCAACTGACGATTCTTTGGCGTGTTTCTCCTTTTTTTCATCAGTCTGAGGTTTATCACCCTGTGTCGAGTCGATCTCAGGAAGAGTGGAGATCGACTCGACTTGAGGTATCTCAACATCAACCACCTTCAGCGACTCATGTTCGTTTTCCAACTCTTCAAACACACAGGTGAGATCGCCGCCGTCTTTCGCTTCCATTACAGTTTCAGCAACAGCCGGCACCTGCACGATCGTCTCATCGTTAAGATCTGCCAGCAGGTCGTCTATTTCGTCTCCTACAACGGCCTCCGAAGCCAGTTTTTCAGGCTCATCGAGCAGTTGCAGCATGGCGGTCAGCTCATCCAGATCATCTTTTTTGACTGTATTGTTGAGGTTGCTCATGTCTCTCTCCTTTACGTTGTGTGAGAGTTTATACGTTTTTGGGTTGAGAGCATTTTGTCAAAACCTATTAGGTGGAAAAGAAGTAAATACAGGCAGTTGGGATAATGAGAGGGGCGAAAGCGCCGTCAGGCGCTTTCGAATGGGAGCTTATAGAAGCCGTATTTTTCCCGTGCTTTGAAAAAGCAGTGCATCATCAGATCGGTATCATAGAGCGCGCTGTGCGCCTTAGCCTTGTCATAGACAAAACCCAATGAGAAGGCGAGTTCCTCCAGTCGCGGCCGTTTGCCGTCTTCTGTCGCCCATAATCCGGATAACATAGTGTCCACAAGAGGCAGCTCTGGGAGAGTGACGCCGTACTCTGCAAATTCATGGCGAATAAAGGGGAGGTCGAACGCTTCACCATTGTGAGCAACCAAAACGCTTGCATCGCTAATATAGCGAGCGATTTTACCGGCATGTTCAGACAATAGTGGCTCTGCGGAAAGATCTTCCAGCGAAATGCCATGCACTGCCTGGGCTTTTGGATCGATACTCCGCCGCGGGTTAAAACGCATCGCCAGACTATCGATGTGCTTCTGGGTCTCCAGCTCATAGCGGGTAATGGCTATTTCAATAATCTTGTGGTTAGCCCTAAAGTCCAACCCTGTAGATTCAATATCAAGCCCAGCAACAATAGTTGTCATAACTACTCCTTACAGCTTTTTGGCACCTTTAAGCAGTGCGCTACGCACGAATTGAGCTGCTTTTTTGATGGTCTCCTCCTGCGATTCGCACTCTACCGGCGCACGCCACTCACCAGTGGTGACGTTGAGAATGCGAATTTCATTGGTATCCAGACAAATCGACACATACAGAACAGTGCCGGCAGCCATTTTGATATGTATGGGGAAGATAGGTCGCTTGCCGCGTTCGCTGAACTGGGACATTGCCACATTCAGAACCTCTCCCACATCATCGCCTACCAATCCCTGAACGGACTCAAAAACAGCTCTGATAGCCAGCCTGGCCTCTCGTTCTGTCATCAGCGATCGGGACTGCTCGTCTGCGATGCGTGTTAGCGCCTCTATCGTTTTACGATCTAACTCATCAGCCAGAGATATTTCGCCTAACATTCTGTTTTCCTGAAACTATTTTTGGTGACGTTATTCTGGCATTCCTTCACAGGGGAACAAGAATCAGTGGAAGGTGACGCGATTTGAGATACGGCTCTCTATACGTTCCACATGGCGGTCGATTACTCGCATGATCGAGCGTGCTCTTGCGTCAACGGAAATGCAGGTTCCCGACAGGACGAAAACCTGCAGATCTCCGGATTTGGCCAGAGAGTTAATTTTTGTCAGCTCGCCACAC
Organism: Klebsiella pneumoniae subsp. pneumoniae HS11286; assembly: GCF_000240185.1. Taxonomy (NCBI): domain Bacteria; kingdom Pseudomonadati; phylum Pseudomonadota; class Gammaproteobacteria; order Enterobacterales; family Enterobacteriaceae; genus Klebsiella; species Klebsiella pneumoniae. The sequence goes on from NC_016838.1 coordinate 107,822, forward strand.
ATCAACGAGTCGATACGAGCGACATAAAGGCGATCAAGCGAACCTCTCTGGGCACGTTCATAATCTTGTGCTCTCAAATTCACGCCCGGGCGCAGCCCCGCAATGGCATTAAAATTGGACAACGCGGTCTTGTGGCAAAAACGCTCAATTTCCAGCACCAGATCAATACATCGTTGGTCATTGGTCTGGCCGACCAAATCGAGCGTATAAGCCATCACATCAGCAGGCGTACGGTCTATTACAAAGCCTTCCGCTCCGCGTGTTACCAGCTCAATATGGCGGGCAACTTCCATCTGCACCTGCAGACGCTCAAAGAGCGGCATTGGATCGCCTACGTTGACTCCAAGCCTTGTCATCAGTGCGCCGACGCCAGCATCCACATACGGAATCCCGTAATGCTCGTCGATAAACTTTGCCAGGGTTGTTTTTCCACTGCCCTGAGCGCCAGTGATCCCAATTCGGTAATCCATTACCACCTTCTGTAAACAATCTGTTGGAAGCCTGGCTCATCCTCCGTTACCCGTTGTGTATGAGCCGTTAACACAGGAAAGAAGCCGAGATTACGCATCATTTGCCGCGGAAAATGAGCATCACTGTCAGGAGCGTCTACGCCCATATGCGATAACCAGAGTTCCTCGACGTGAGGCAGAAACAGAGAATAGATCTGCGCACCGCCGATAACCCAAACGGGACCATCAAGCTGCATTACATCGTCCATAGTGGCAGGGTAAAAACCATTGGGCATGAACCCAGATGAGCGCGTCAGAACGACGTTGTGGCGCTCCGGAAGCGGGCGCTTAAGACTTTCCATTGTCTTTCTGCCCATGACGACTGTGGCGTTTGTGGTGAGCTCCCTGAACAGTTTTAACTCTGAGGGGCAGCGCCAGGGGAGTTCGTTTCCTCTACCGATCTCATAATTGCGACCGACAGCTGCAATCATCTTCACTGAGATACCTCATACAATACCGGGCGCTGGTGGAAACCAGACAGAGCGGCTCGTAGGCGTGACGAACTCACCAGTGCCGCGATCATCAGATCATCTTTATGCGCGGCAAGCGTGCGCTTTATATGGGTTTCGTAATTGACTCCACCTGGTGCAAGGTGCAGCCAGTCATAATCAATGCCGAAATCTCTCAGCCATTTCTTGGTTGCGCTTTCGAGCGCTTCCGGACGGTGGCTGATAAGCACCACTTCAGCACCAGAGCGAGCAAAGCCACGCAACATGCGGCTTGTGGGAAATATGAGCTCATCACCTGCAACGAGAGTGTCTGCGTTTTCATCAGCAGCGGCTTTACGATGGCCGGCTCTCGCCAGCACATCTTCAATTTCACATAACACATACATGCCTCTGGCCATATCACACCGCCACTGGAGCCTTAATCCATGGAAGTGGTTCGTAGCCGAAGATCTGCACGCCGTCCCATTTGAAGTCATCCAGCTCTTCCCATTCGTGCGGGAAGACGACGATGGGGTCGGACGACTCCGGATGTTCGCGAGCCAGTAGCTCTTCAACCTGCTCCAAGTGGTTGTTGTAAATGTGAACATCAAAGCCGAAATGGACGAAGGCGCCAGCCATGTGACCCGTAATCTTCGCAATGAACTGCGTGAGGATGCCGTAACCGGCAATATTGAATGGCATACCAAGGAAAGTATCGACACTCCGCTGCACCAGGCAGGAGTTCAGGATACGTTTAGGGATACCAAGCTCATCCAGCATTGGCTCAGAGATACTGCCTCGCTGCTCTATCAGGCAAAGCATCTGTGTATAGATCGATTCATAGCCATGCCGGTTATGCTGGATGCCAATGTCGGTGGCCATAGACAAACGGGTCTGGAAATCGAGCTCACGACTCCATACGGACAACACAAAGTGGCAAGGTGGAAGCTTCATGTCCTCCAGCTCACCAACATTCCAGGCATTAAGCAGTATGCGGCGATCGGTCGGGTCGTTGCGCAACTGATCAACCATACGTTGTAACTGATCGATTTCACGGGTGATAACGACGCGGTCTTCATTCAGCCCAATGTAACCTTCAACGCGATAACCACGTTCCAGGAAGATGTCCTCCTTAAGGCGATACTCGCTGTAAGGGACAATTCTGGTGTCCTCCCATCGACGCCACTGCTTGCCATATACAGGCCCTAAATCGCCATTATCGTCGGCCCAAGCATCCCAGATCTTCACACCATGCTCTTTAAGGAACCCAATGTTGCCTGAACCTTGTAAATACCATTCAAGCTCAACCAGTAGCGGTTTCAGGTTTACCTGTTTTGAAGAAATGAGCGGAACAGCCCCGCCGGTAAGCATGTAGTAGGAAGGCACATAAGAAACGCCAAGCGTACCGGTGCCGGTGCGATCTTCGGAAGGAACGCCGGTATCAACAACGGTCTGAATGACACGGCCATAAGAGCTAGAAGCCAGCTGACCGTTACTGAATTCTCGATTAAGTAAAAAAGACAAGATGACCTCAAATAATAAGTAAGTACATACCTATCATTTTAAACACAGAGAAGACATCCAGGCTAGAAATTAAGTAAAAAAATGGTGGCCACGGGGCCACCAACGCTCAACTTTATCGAAAATAAAGATTGATAAGGATAGAAATGGACAATAGATCACACGTCCATTTCAATATATATTGATAAGTTAGTACTTACAAGCTGTTTTTAACCACTTCATACAGCGAAGATGCCTGTGCTTGCTCAAGGAAACGAGACAGATCGACATCGCTATATGTCGGCGATTTAAGGATTTTTCCATCAGACAGGCGATAGCCGATCATCATGTCAGTGCCGTCAGCATGGCGGAATCCGAGATCATTCTTATCATATTTACAGCTCTCAACGGCAAGACGACGCGCTTCAGCATCCGCCGGCCACAGCTTTGTCATATTAGAACGGTGGATCTCCGCCACCAGCTCCACGACGTCGACGCCAAGGAATTCAGCCAGGCGATACACCATCATGCACGCCACATAGATTTTGTTCATCACGCGGCGCAGATCCTGAATCAGCTCAGCATCACCTACCTTGTTATGTTCAAGTTTATCGGCCAGCGCGGCCAACATAAGCGCAGCTTCTTCTGCTTCATTGAAGGGGATGGCCATATCGTCGAAGACGGTATTTCCAGGCACCATAATGGTATGAATAAAGCGATCGACGCTTTGCTCCTGAGTGTAGTAGCTCATGCCAGTTGATAGCCCACCTTTGATGGCTACCATCGTCCCGACACCCACATACAGGAAGTCAGCCATTGCATCCAGCAATCCCTGCATATCCCCTTTTTTCGCTGCAGGCAGCCCTTCTTCTACCGCCTCTTCATGGATCAGCTTAGCGCGCAGGCGCAGCAGCTCCGGAGTGGGCATTACACGACGCGGGTGCTGAAACAGCTCGTGGAACTGGTCAACCATCTTGTAAATACTCTCTGTCGCTTCTCCAAAACCGGGGTTCAGCTCATATGGCTCTGGTTTGAAGCCCACCAGCTTATCGGTGGCCAGCTTGAGATGGTCGGTCAGTTTCGTTAATTTCATGCTTTATCTTTCCTTAGTGCTTTTTTTCGCGTTCATTGTGGCCCAGAGCGACCAGGCCACAAAATCTTTATCCAGGCTTACAAATCGGCAAACTGGCTTAGGCCAGCGCGATCAACAGCGGAGTCAATCTGGCCAACGAGATAAGTGCTTTGCTCAGCTTCCTGCGGTGCAATCTGCAAGGTGTCGGACAACAGCCATTTGTTCATCCACACCAGCGGGTCATCTTTTATCTCCGGGTACAGTGGTTTCAGGCCAAGACGGCGCATCGCAAGATTGGTTCGGTATTTAACATAGCTTTTCAGGATATCTGCGTTTAAGCCAATCATTGAGCCGTCTTTAAACAGGTAATCTGCCCAGCGCATTTCCTGTTCGGCAACGTCCATCATGGTCTGATAGATGAATGGTTCCTCATCCGCAGCGATCTGGGCCCATAGCAAGCCTTCGCGGCCTGTACGCATAAACCGGAGCATTCGTTCTGTGCCTTCGCAATGAAGCGCCTCATCGCGCGCAATGAAACGCATGATTTTGGTGTTGCCCTCAAGTAATTTCCTTTCTCCAAAAGCAAACGTACAGGCGAAGCTAACGTAAAAACGAATGGCCTCCAGCGCGTTGATGGATACTAAAGTACGGAACAGCTGGCGCTGGAGAGGGTAGGGCTTTCCGTCAAATTCGGAGACGTAGAGCCGTTCGAATTCATCTTCTCCCAGATGCTGGCGCGCGCAGGTCATCTCATAAAGCTTGTCGTACTCTGTAGAGATACTGATAGCCCGGCTGATAATTTCCTCGTCGGTCACAATGCCATCGAAGACAATGCTCGGATCATCCACCATACCGCGAATAATGTGGGTGTAGCTGCGGCTGTGAATGGTTTCAGAGAACGACCATGTTTCCACCCACGTTTCGAGCTCTGGAATTGAAATAAGCGGCAGCAGCGTTGCGTTTGGGCTGCGTCCCTGAACGGAATCCAGCAGAGTCTGGTAACGGAGGTTGCTCAGGAAAATGTGCCGCTCATGCTCTTGCAGCTTAGTATTGAAATCGATGCGATCGGTGGTTATGTCGACTTCTTCCGGGCGCCAGAAGAAGGAGAGCTGTTTTTCGATCAGCTTTTCGAAATCGCGGTACTTCTGCTGATCGTAGCGCGCAACGTTGACAGACTGCCCGAGGAACATAGGCTCTTTGGTTGCGTCGTTAGCGCCCAAACGGAAAGTGGAGTAACTCATGTGTTTCCCTTTGAATGTTATCGGTATTATTAAACAATTTGATTAGATGCACTTCTAAACAAATTATTATCTTATTGGTTAAAATGAGGCATTCAATGAAGTGAAAGGTGGGGATATCTCCCCACGCTTATTAGATTTTGCATGCGCCATCGCACTCATCTTCTGGCTCAACCAACGCAACAGAGGCCAGATCATCGTCTTCACGCTTACCGGCACCATCTCGTGTGTTGTGGTAATAAAGCGTCTTCACGCCTTGCTGATAAGCGAAGAGCAGATCTTCAAGCAACTTCATCATTGGAACCTTGTCGCCCGGGAAGCGAGTAGGGTCATAGTTGGTGTTGGCTGAAATAGCCTGGTCAAAGAACTTCTGAATGATCGCAACTTTGGTCAGATAGCCGCGGTTATCCGGCATATCCCAAAGGTACTCGTACTGATCTTTCAGCTCAGCAAAGTCCGGAACCACCATTTTCACAATGCCGTCTTTGGATGATTTCACGGAAACAGGACCACGCGGCGGTTCGATACCATTTGTGGAGTTGGTGATTTGGCTGGACGTTTCGCACGGCATCTGAGCTGTCAGGGTAGAGTTACGCAGACCATATTCGCGTATGCGGTCGCGCAGCTCTTCCCAAGGCATTTTCAGCTCAAAGGACGTATCAGGGTTAGCGTCAAGCGACTTGCGGTAATGGTCAATCGGCAGCTGTCCCTGGGCATATTTAGTTTGGGAAAACCAATCACAGGCACCTTTGGCTTCCGCCAGCCGGCAACTTGCATCAAGCAGGTAATACTGGATCGCTTCAAACGTTTCATGCACCAGCTGGTTGCCGGCCGGATCAGAGTAGTTAAATCCGTTCTTCGCCAGATAGTACGCAAGATTGGTAACGCCGACGCCCAAACTACGACGTGCTTTTGCCGGAATTTCCGCTGCGGCCATCGGGTAATCCTGATAGTCGAGTAGGGAATCGAGCGCAGCCACCGCATAGAATGCAACCTCTTTCAGCGTGTCCAGTGAGCGTAATGCCCCCAGATTAAACGCAGACAGTGTGCAAAGGGCGATCTCACCATCGGGGTCATCGGTAAACGCCAGCGGTTTAGTTGGCAGCGTAATCTCCATGCATAAGTTTGACTGGTGAACTGGAGCGACTTTCGGATCGAAGGCGCCGTGTTCGTTCATGTGGTCAACGTTCGCAATATACACGCGGCCGGTAGAGGCTCGTTCCTGCATCAGGGTTGAGAACAGATCAACAGCGGGAACGGATTTCTTGCGAATGCTCTCATCAGCTTCATATTGCAGGTACAGCGCTTCGAATTTGTCCTGATCAACAAAGAAAGCATCATAGAGCCCCGGTACATCATGCGGGCTGAACAGCGTAATATTCTCGTTGCGTACCAGGCGGCGATACATCAGGCGGTTGATCATTACGCCATAGTCCAGATGACGAACACGGTTCTCCTCGATGCCGCGGTTATTCTTCAATACCAGCAGACTTTCAACTTCCAAATGCCAAATAGGGTAGAAAGCCGTCGCTGCGCCCCCTCGAACGCCACCCTGCGAGCATGATTTCACAGCGGTCTGGAAGTGTTTCAGAAAGGGGATTACGCCAGTGTGGGTGGCTTCTCCATTGCGGATCTCACTCCCCAATGCACGCAGTCGGCCAAAACCAATTCCAATGCCAGCACGACGCGACACGTAATCGATAATGGCAGAGGACGCAGCGCTGATCCCTTTCAAACTGTCTTCGGACTCAATCAGAACGCAGCTGGAGAACTGGCGCGTCGGGGTACGGACGCCGGCCATGATTGGGGTGGGCAGAGACAATTTGAATGTACTGGTGACGTCATAGAACCCCTTCACCATTTCCAGACGTGTTTTGCCGGCACAACCATCTTCCCAATTCTGGAAAAGACACATACCCACCAGCATATACAGCTGCTGCGGGGCTTCGTAAATTTCGCCAGTGACTCGGTTCTGGACGAGGTACTTACTCGCCAGCTGAACAGTTGCGGCATAACCAAAGAGTTCGTCACGCATGGGTTTGATATACACGCCAAGTTCTGCGATCTCTTCGCGGGAGTAAAACTTAAGCAAATCCTCATCGTAAACGCCGCGGCTGACGTTGCTGACGATATGATGATAGAAACTTGGGTAAGCGAATTCGCCGAAGGCATCTTTGCGAATTTTGAACATGTTCAGACGTGCTGCGACCTGGGAGTAGTTCGGAGTTTCAGGCGAAATCAGATCTGCAGCCGACTTAACCAATGCCTCATGAAGCTGCGAAGTTGTCATGCCGTCAAAAATGCTCGCGGCGGCGCCCATGGCTACGGCAGAGGCGCTTACGTTACGTATACCTTCTACCCCCCACATCACGACGCGGTTGTACTTCTCTTCGGATAGCGGCTCTGTGGAGCCATTACGTTTGACAATCCTTATCATGTATCACCCATCAAAAAAGGCCACTAAATGTAGTGGCCTATAGTATTAAATAAGTACTTACCTATCAATTGAGGATTATAAAATCCCTTTAAGAACGTCGCGGACTTGTCGGAACTGGTCTGTCTGCATTCCAGAATATATCGAAGCTATGGCATCAGCCAGGTGCTCATTCTTGGCAACTAGTACATCTTTCCCCGCTTGTTTCCGACGCAACCAAGGGGCATCAGGCTGTTTTGTAACCGCCCACTGGATGATCTCTTCTTTAGATGTGGTCAGTTTATTCCCGACGTAGTGCTTAATTTCATTTGGCGTAACCTGGATAAGTGGCTTATCAACGCAAGCAAGAACGCCGATACACACACCGTAAGAAGTCTGCGCGCGAGAGCTTTGACTACCCACCGGTAGCTCACAAAACACCATATGGGCCTGTTCAATGATTGGCCTGGCGGTGCGCCAGATTTCTTTAGCCCGGCGCAGATCATCGCTGTTTACTCTGACAGTTTTCTTCGTTCCGCCGGCTTTGGTTTCAACCAGTTCAAGACCATGGATTTCAAGTTTGTCTGTATCCAGATCCAGCGTACCAATGGCCAGCCCGAAGTTGCTCATTGAAGGGTCGACGCCAACTACTTTGATCACTTTACTCATAGAGTTTCCTTACCATGTTGCCCATACCGGGCATTCCATTAATTTCTCTTCCAGGGTTTTAACTGGAGACTTGCGAACGGGCTCTGGAATGCTGCTCACCACGTGTATGCTGTCACTGGTCAGCACACCATTTTCTATGTCTGCGTCGATCATGCTCTGCCCGATGAAGTAGGACATGATATCTATCAGCTTACGCGCAACCATCCTGTTAGAACGAAGTACATAGGGGACAGAGAACTCAACCATTGCCTTATCACCATCTTCAGTCTCAAAGCTTAATTCGCCTCTTTCTGGAAATCTCCCATGTGAATCGCAATTGAAATTGATGCCAGCAAATGCCTTGCCTGGCATTGCAACCTGCCCCGCACGTGCATTTGCCAGTCGAGTCAGGTTAGTAAACGCACTGCTGGTATGCGCCTCTATTGCCCCGTACAGCACATCATCTTCGATAACCATCGCAGATGATTCCGGGATCACCAAGAACCCAGGCCCAGAGTGTGGAAGATAGCCACCTTTCGAAAATGGGTTGATCAGAATGGGCGCATTGCTCTCTGGCGGCATCGATTTCAGGCTTGGCATTAACGGGGTCTTGAAAAGCAGATCTATCAGAGCCGTAAATTGCTCCGTCTCAATATTGAGATTTTGCCAACCTACACCAGGAGCCACCCTAGCAGCGGTATAACTGTTAATCAGTCTGAATGACTGCATCACAGCAAACATTTGCAAAAACTGCGTGCGGCTTAGGTTAAACGACATAGCTGCGACCCTCTTTCACTTCCACGGTGGTGGTTTCCCGGAACCATGACTTCATTTCTTTGTGAGAAATGATCATCACCGTGCCGCGCTCGCGCGCTTTTGCTTCCAGAATACCCATCAGACGCTCCAGCCCGGCAGTATCCAGCGCATCGTCAATTTCATCACCGATAAACAGCTCGATGTTCTTGCTCGCGCGGCTGGCCACCAGATCCTGCAGAGCCAGGGAGCACGCAATGCGCACTTTGCGTTTTTCGCCACCTGACAATGTCTGGAAGGTTTTGCTGGCGCCGATCTTGCGCACGCTGATATTGAACTTATCGCGCCACTCGCCCTTCTTGGTTGATTCCATCGTTGACCATTCCGCCACAATGTTTCCGTCCGACAGTGTATTGAGATATTCCGCTGTCTGGGCATTCAGGAAAGGCGTCACGGAGGTCAGGATATGCGAGCGAACGCCGGCAGGAGAGTAGACCTGGCGCGCTTTATCAAGCAGCAGAGCCTGCTCCTGTATATTCTTTAACTCAGTTTTAAGTACACCATAGTTAGATTTATTGGCAGCCAGGCTTTCGTTCATGGCGTTTGATGACAGCCAGAAATGGGTTAGTTTCTTTGGTAATGCGATCTACTTCGCTCCGCGCCCGGGCAACCAAAGCTTCTACAGCCACGACTTCTTTTTCCCGATGACGAAGCGTTCCCAGCTCTTTAGTCAGTTGTTCGATTCGGGAAATAATGGCAGACACATCTGGTGTACTGGCGACAAGTGATGATTCGATTTTGAGCGCCTTCTCAAGATGCTCTTGGTATTTAGCCACTGACGTTGCAGATGCCTGCGCTTGGCTGATCTCACTGCGCGCCTGTTCAACAAAACTCTCCTTCACGGTGGACAGATCTTCAACGCAATAAGCCTTGCCACAGGTAGGGCACGGCTCACCGACTTTGGTATTTACTTCTTCCGCTTTCACCTTGAATGCGCGAGCACGTTGCATCGCTTCCTTCTGGATGTTTTCAGTAATGCGGATGCTGGCACGTATATCAGTGATCGCTCCACGAACCTTAACCAGCTTGGCGTCATGTTCTTCTTTGGACGCAAGTTTTTCCCGCTCTTTACCGATGGCATTTTCAGTATCGCGGATCTGCTCTGGCAGACTGCGCAACTCCATTTCGACCTCAGTGAGCGTGACTTCCGCCCCAACCAGATCGGCACGGGCGACATCAAGCCGTTCGCTGCGGTCTCGCTCCCAGGCTTCAGAAGAGGTTTTGGCAGACTCCAGCTCATTCTGGGCCGATTCGACCAGAGACAAGCAGGCGTCCATCTTGGTTTTAGTGGTCTCCATGCGTGCGGCAGCTGCGTTGGCTCGTTCGCGAGCAATCGCGTAGGCTTTGGTGAGACGATCGACGCCGGCAGCCTCTTCTACGATGGTTTTGAGGTTTTTATCCGACATGCCAGGCAAATCAGGCATCGCCTCCTGACTGGCATAGATCGATGCCATAAATACTTCTTTTGACGCACCGATCAGTCGCTCTACAAACTCCTGGGTGAGCGAATCTTTACCCTTTGTCATGTCGCCGTCTTCGCCACGGACAATAAGCCGGTTTTTAAATTCCTTATGCTTGCGGTGACGGATAATGGCGTAGCGTTTACCTTCGTCTTCAATGGTGACTTTTACTCGACAGTTCTTCTCATGGCCCGTAGAGAGAACGTCGTCACCTTTAACGCCATGGGATGTCTCGCCATAAATACACCACATCAAACTATTCATGAGGGTTGATTTGCCAGCGCCATTGCTGGCGGCCGATGAGTCCCCGGCATTAACACCCTGGATGAGCACCAGCCCACGCTGATCAAGCTCGACCTTGGCGTTTGCCAGCGCCATGAAGTTTTCCACTTCGAGCGTTAAAAATTTCATGCTTTGCCTCGAATTGCTTTAGTCAATTTCTGCCCTTTGCGAAGGCGGTATTCCGTATGTGCCGGGAAGGAGTTGCGTGACAAGAGGCCACGTTTCGTTAGTTGACCAAGGTAAAACGCCTGTGGGTTTCCTTCTGGCGGATAGGGCTTCTGGAATAAAACGGGCTCCCCGCTTTCAAGCCGTTTAATCATCTGGATGAAATCCCAGAAATTATTGTGGGAGGAAGTCACTACACCGCCTCCGCACTTTCCGCTTCGGTGAGGATCTCCTGACACAAGGCATTCAGTTTGGTTAGGTCAAATCCACCGTCTGTGTCATGAACGATTTTGCAGTAAGCAGAAACAGACTCGCCAAGGCTGTCGATTTTGCTGGTCTCTGAGGTACTGGCGGTACCCTCCATCATTGAGCCCTTGCGAATGAAGTTGCATACAACACCTTTCGCTCCCATGGATTTCAGGACGTTCTGCAACTTGATGCCTTCCTCATCGTTTTCGACGACGGCCCGGAAGCGCACGTAATTGCCGTGTATCTGCCTGTCATCCACATCGTCTTCCAGGTTTACGAATTTCGGCGCCGAGGTTTCGAAATGACTGAACGAGCCGTCTGGGTTCACAATCATGTAGCCCGCCAGCGAACCTACGTCCCCCCAGTTTTGGTGCGTCAGCGCGCCGACACTGATAACGCCGGGGATCACCTCCTTGTGGTTGTGGTAATGGCCGGACAGTACCAGGCGAAAGCCTATATCTTTCAGCTCCTGCGCATCGATGCCAACATCAGGCATTGTGGGGATAGCTTTGTTGATGGCGGTATGAATCACGACGTCGTGCAGATCCCCGTCAAGCCGCGCACGAAGTGCTTTCAGGTCGCTAATTAACTCGGCGTGGTTGTTTCGCCAGCTCACCATATGGACGGTGACGTCACCCAATTCGATGCTGTGTGGCTTACGACCGCAGACGATCTGTACACCAATCGACTTTAGCGCTGCAGCGGCGTTAGCGCTGTAGACAGAGTCGTTCGTTTCGAGGTCATGGTTGCCAGCCAGCATCGCAACGCTGAGCCCCAGATCTTTGACGATCCACTCATAGGCATCGGAGACGTAGTTGAGTACGGTAGGGGATACGGTTCCGCGGACGTGGAATGTGTCGCCGGCCACCAGCATGTGGGTGCAGCCCGCTTTTTTCATAGCGATGGCCGCTTCTTTTGTAGCCTCCAACTGAATAGCCAGCCGAGAGTTGAGACCATCTGCATCGGTCGTCGAGAATGAATCCCATTTGTGATAATGGGGATCGGAGATCACCCCATATGGCAACGTCATGTGTATTTTCCTTTGTGGTTATTTTGATATAGATTCTAAGCATGTAAAACAGGCCATAAACCAAGTAAACACGGCAAATCAGAAAATCTACAGGTGGAATATTATGGCAAAATAGATAAGTAAGTACATACCTATCATTATAAATTAGAGCGAGTCACTTGAGTAAGATCTAAGCTACTAGCATGGCCTTGCTGTGAGCTCGACTCCATAAGTACAAGGTGAAAATGCATGATGATTTATGTGAGAGGAGTCTGCTATGAGTGAGGAGCAAATCTCATCGAAAGATTGGATTTCACCTTCGATTCAGTTATCCGAGAACCACATGAATTAAAATATATAATGTTCCGTTACAACCTATTGATTTTGCATTGGCCGCTAGTAGAAGGCCATTTCTGGTCAGCTATAAGGGAAAAGTATGCTGGAAAGTACTCCTGTACCCATAAGTCGACATCGGCCAGTCACGAGGAAATGGATATCATCAGCCAGGAAAGACTAAATTTAAAAGCCCACGTTAGCGTTGGCTTTTTGATCCAAACCCCGTAACGACAAAAGTTGTAAATTATAAAATTGCTGAGACAACATCGGACAAGTATATTCTCCTACAGCAGCCGGGCGGGTGCGCCGGTAAAAAATCTCATCAAGGTTATCCTCCATGAACGTTATGTATTATTCGATCGCAGGGGCTATCGCTTTTGTGACCATTTTAACGGCCCTAATTGTTAACGCGAAAAAACTGAAAACAGCTAGGGCTGATTCTGCCGATAAGGCAGCACAATTGGCGCGTTATGCCGCCATTATTGATGCCGAAGATGAAGCGGCGCGCATCGTGGCTCAAGCGAAGACGGAAGCAGCCAACATCATTTCGGTAAGCGAAACAGATGCGAAGTTTGTTAGAGACTTAGCCAATGCGGTCTTAGGAGATGCCCGAACGGCTGCTGAAAAACTCAGTAATGTAGACTCAGCAAACCGTTGCCAAGCAGCTCGCAGAAAAAGATGAAATTGAACAACAGATCCAAACTTTGCGCGCTTCTTACGCCGATAAGAAAATCACGTATGACGAACTGGAGTCTGCGCTCTCTATCTACAAAGAGGATATGGATTTTGCAGAAATGGGCTTCTACGCGCCACATTTCGATTTCGATACATCGGAACTTTTCCAGGCATCTATCCGTAACAATCGACAACAGCAGAAAGATTTGCTTCGTAACAAGACCACTTTTGGGGCCATCTACTGCACCACAGAATGGACGGTAAGTGGTTCAAAGGCCGAAGGGAATAAAATGACAACGCGAGGTATCAACCTGACGGCTAGAGCCTTTAACAGTGAATGCGATGCAGCCATTGCCAACGTAACATTCAAAAACATCAACACCATGGAATCGCGCATTTACAAAGCTTTTGATGTATTGAATAAACTCAATGAAGTTAACCAAATCTACATTAATCATGCCTTCTTGGATCTTAAGCTGACCGAGCTGCGTTTAACTTATGAATACCGAGCCAAAAAGCAGGAAGAAAAAGAAGAACAACGTGAAATCCGCGCCCAGATGGCCGAGGAACGCAAAGCCCAGTTAGAGATTGAGCGCGCTATTCGTGAAGCTGAAGAAGAAGAACGCCGCGCCCAGAAGGCCCTAGATAAAGCTCGGAAAGAAATGAATGAAAAACTGGCGAAAATGACCGCCGCTCAGGCCGAAAAGTATCAGGAGAAAATCGATTCCTTGCAAGAAGCGCTTACCGAAGCTGAGTTGAAAGGATTAAAAGCACTTAGCATGGCGCAACAGACCAAGCGGGGCCACGTTTACGTTATTTCCAACATCGGCTCTTTTGGTGAAAATGTCTTTAAGATTGGTATGACACGCCGCCTTGATCCTCAAGACCGAGTCGACGAGCTGGGCAGTGCATCTGTGCCGTTCCTGTTTGATGTTCATGCTATGATCTTCAGTGAAGATGCTCCGGCATTGGAATATGCCCTACACCAACATTTCGCTGAAAACCGCACTAATCTGATCAACAGACGTAAAGAATTCTTTAACGTTAGTTTGGAAGACATCAAAGCAGCCGTGTTTGATGTGGCAGGTGATGATGTGGACTTCATTGAGACGGCAACCGCACAGCACTATCATGAAACAGTGGCAATGCGAAAACAAAAAGCTGATGCCCTTACGATGCCCGTAAAAGTTGAGAAACAGCCACGTTTTGCAGAAGCTCTCTAATCCCCGGAACGACAAAACCGCCTTTTTGGTGGTTTTGTCGATTTTCATAGCTTTTAGAAGGTACGCCTAGAGCTGTCGATTTAGAGAGTTCGTACTTAATGGCTAACTTGCTGGTATCTGCAATGTCGGCTCATTGAACAGAACAAACAAGCTTTGGTGTGAGAGTTCCTAGCTCGAATTCATGCATTAGAAAGGGCATATCAGCTAGAGTAATCTCTCTTGAGTAAAAATCGTCCATATATCTCCCCCTTGGCTTCTCAGATGCATTCTAAGCTACGCTATTTTGTATTCGCGTAAAGACCCCTTTTTTCGTTTAGGGTTCGTCAGAGAGCTTCTGACGCGCATTTACGATGCTAAACACTTCTGCTTTTGGCCGAGGGTCGACTAAATCGAGTTCTTCTTCGCTGTGATACTCGATATCAAAGTCCCGTTTGATGTGTCTGATGTAAATCGCAGTGAGCAGGCTGTCTTCTTTCAGGAAGTGGCCATAGGATCTGCGGATCACTTCACCAACTTTTTCGATCTTCTCTCCGCCCATACAGAGGTGATTGAATCGACTGTGCTTTCTCAGCATCTCATCAACTGGCCCAGAGTAAACCTTATCCACGACACCGAATCGAAGGATCTTCGCAGTATCAGCTTCAACCAGGCAGATAATCTTCCCCTCGGTCAATCTGTCACGCCAGGTAACGCCTGAACGCATAGTGTTGAAGTAGGGGGTATCCAGACCGATGATCGGTTTTCGAAATGCCAGCAGCGGTACGTATCTGGCACAGCTGTTCAGGTGGAAGTTAACGCCGGCGTCACGCAACTTGAGTCGGGTCTCGTTGATGTTGCACTTCGAGGCTATGCCACACAGGCTGCAGAGAACCTTCTCGTTGCTCAGTGTGGAGTTTGATTCTATGGTGTAGGTTCCGTCTTCCAGACGGCGTACCCAACGTGTGCGTTTTAAGTCCAT